>DASXJO010000170.1:0-16978 GCA_036497385.1 Candidatus Angelobacter sp.
AAGAAAAGTAAACACCAGCAAAATTTGCGGCGTCACGGTACGCGTGAGCGTCATTATGCCAAGTACGGTCGCGGCTGCCACCATGGATGCCTGAGTGAAGAGCAAAAACTTGCGGCGATCAAAAATATCCGCCAGCGCGCCAGCCGGCAACGCGATCAAAAATACGGGCAAGCTCACTGCCACCTGCACCAGGGCAACCCACATCGGGGAACTCGTGAGCGATGTCATGAGCCAGCCAGTGGCCACGTTTTGCATCCAGCTTCCGGTATAGGAAATTACGGCGGCAATCCATAGGCTGCGAAAAAGCGGCTCACGCAAGGGCGAGAGAACTGAATCATGCACCACTACAGGCTGGACTGAAGCCGGAGTTTCCATTTGTCTAGCGGGCCTCGTGGGAAGGGCGGACATGACAGATCATTGGACTGCCTCTCCCACTGGATCGTGAGCAGGCTGCCCGGAAAACGGCCACTCTTTACGCTGCCAGGAGCGCACCAGGAAAAGGACAATTCCAACGCAGGCAATTGCCGCGCCAAACCGGATCTCTTTCAGGTTGGGGCGGGCATAAAGAATATAAACAAAGCCCAGCGCGGCCAGCAGCGCAGGAATGGGATAAAGATACATGCGGAAGGGGCGCGGGAATTCCGGATGTCGCGAGCGCAGAAGGAAGAGCCCGAACACCTGCATAAGAAACTGCACCATAATGCGGATCACCACCAGCGCGGCAATCAGGTCCTGCAAACGCAACATGCAGAATGCGGTGGTAACAAAGCCCAGCGTCAGCAAGGAGCGGTGCGGGAAGTGATTTTTGGGATGAAGTTTGGCATACGCGCGAAAAAAGTTTCCATCCTGCGCGGCGGCGTAAGGCACGCGCGAATAGCCAAGCATGAGCGAAAAGACGGAAGCGAAAGCCGTCCACATAATGAGGAATGTGCCGAACATTCCCCACCATGTCCCAAAGGTGCGCTGCAGCAGCGTGGACGCGATGTAATAACGCGCCTCATTCGCGCCGATCTGGTCCAATTCCTGCCAGGGCAGCACGCCCAGAATGCTGATGTTCATCACGAGATAAAGCGCGCCGACAATCACGATGGAGAGAAGGATCGCACGGGGGATGTTGCGCTCAGGCCGCTTGATCTCCGCGCCCAGGAAACACACGTTGTAATAGCCCCAGTAATCGTAGGTAGCCAGCAGCATGGCCGCGCCCAGGCCGGTAATGAATCCGGAAGAGAAATTAAATGCTCCGGGAGCAAAGGTGAAAGCGCGCGCCGTGTTGAAGTGGCTGAGTCCGGCGACGATCACCAGCAGGATTGCGCCGAGCACGCCGACAGAGAGATAACGCGCGAGCTGGCCGATGACGGATACGCGGCGATACAGCAGCCACAACGCGAGCAAACAACTTCCCATCGCAACAAATGTGCCGTGTGTGATGAAGAGTCGGAATTCCAGAGCACCGAGCGGCCCGAGCGCGAGGGAGACGGTGTGGTCGGCAACAACATGCGCCAGCGACGGCCAGACAAATTCCGCATAGCGGGCGATGCCAAGGCAGCCGGAAGCGATAGAGAGCGGCGCACTGAAGATCAACTGCCAGACGAAAAGGAATGACATCAACCGGCCAAGTCGCTTTGCGCCGTAGCTTTCTTTTAAGTATTGATAGGAGCCTCCGGCCTGCGGCATAGACGCGCCGAGTTCCGCCCAAACGAGGCCATCGCACATGGCGAGAAACGCGCCAAGCACCCAACCCAGCATGGCCTGCGGGCCGTGCATGGCATGAATAATGAGTGGGATGGTAACGAACGGTCCCACGCCGATCATGTCAATGATGTTGAGCGCCGTGGCTTCGCGCAAGCCTACTTCGCGGGCGAGCCCCGGCACAGATGATTGGGGAGCGTCAATCATTGAATGCCCGTCATTGATGTCCCGCGCTGACTAAATTCACAAACAAGCGGATTGCGCCGGGAACTCCGGCAGGAAGCTGGCGGGAGAATCCATAGGCCGAAAAGATGTAGATCCCTTTGCCATAGTGGGCCAGCAGCAGGCCGCCTTTCTGCGGCGGCTCGCCTGGATCATTGCAGGCCAGCAGCGGCTTGAATTGGGCGTCCCATTGCGACATGAAGTAAAGCCCGCGCTCCTGCACCCAGCCGTCAAAATCTTTTTGCGTAATTTTGTTCGGCCAGTTGAAGACACGTTCTTCCGGCGCAAGAATTTCTACCGGCTGCTCTTCCACGGAGACACGCACGTTGGCCTCAGTGGCTGGATATGGCGTGTAATGGCCTTCGTTGAAAGCGCCAACGCTCTGGTTATATTGGACGATAAGCGTGCCGCCGTTGTTCACGTAATCCAATAGGCGGCGGTTGTGCTCGCGCACATCAGTCCGCGTGTCATAAGCGCGAATGCCGACGATGATGGTGCCATAGCGGCTGAGATCGCCGGAAGCCAGTTCCTGTGGCGTGATGATGCTGGTGTTCAGGCCGACGCTTTGCAGCACGGAAGGAATTTCATCGCCGGTGCCCATGATGTAGCCGACCCTGAGTTGGGGCGGCAGCTTCACGTCCACGGCCTGGACGTTTTCCGTTGCGGGGCGATAAGCGCAATAAGAATCGAGGTCTGGCCGCGTGATCACCTTAAATCCTTCAGCGTATTGCTTGCCGTTGTATTCAGCACGCGCTGTGACTTTGTATGTGCCTTCATGCAGGTTCTGCGGCGTGATTTGAAATGCGTAGTTGTTAACGTCTCCATCGTGATCGAGATCAACGGCGATTTCCGCGGGCTCAACTTTCCATCCTTGGGGAGTGTCCAATCTCAATTTGGCGTGGACTGCGCTTTGCACGTTGCTGCGAACGCTCACGCTTATTTGTGATTTGCCGGTGCCGCCAACAGGAGCCACGACAACAGGCGACGTCAGCAGCACAGAGATCGGCGGACCGACGGCCAGCGGGCGTTCAGACTGGCCGAGTGTGGGATCGATGAATTTTATTTTGGCGATAGCTCGGGCTTCGCCAGCGCCCGCATCCGCCGTGAATCTTGCGTAAGCGCGCACTGGATAAGGCGGCCAGGGTAGCGTCAGATATTTGGGATCGCTGATGGCATAAACCGTTTGGGTTTCGGGATTGCCGCGCGTGAAGTAAGGCTTGGTGAATTTGGCATCGTCGAGAACGGTAAGCTTGAACTGAGACGAGGAAACATCGCCGGCTTTGAGCGGCGTGTAAGGAGGAGAGGCGAGGTGTTCGATTTTCCAGCCTTCGGCTGCTTCCACACCGAATCCCTGCGGAATCACCGTGGTCCGGCCGCGATTGTATAGACGGGCCGTGACCGTGAAGCTCTGCCCCGGTACGGCTATGCTCAAGGTCTGCTCCATACGCGGAAAGTACGAAGGTCCCGGGGGCGGTCCCGGAGGATCAACCGTGATTTCAAAGTAAATGCCGAGCGCCTCATTGGCAGCTTGCTGGAATTGGTCAAGCTTGGTTCGCAGCGTGGTCAGCAGCTCGTCCTTGGTGGCCGCAGGAAGCTGGGAGCCTTCCAATTGATGGACTAGCTTTTCCGTTTCGTCTCGACCGGCAAGCAGAGACGGCGCGCACGCTGAAGGGTCTTGTAGCGAAAAAGCTTTGTTTGCCGTGTCGATATGCTTCTGCAAAGATTCCAGCGCTGGCCGCAGGAAGGGAACTTTCGATTCTTCCGCGCCCAGCCGCGCCACGAGGCCGACCAGCGAGGTATCTATGCCATCAAAAAAATCTTGCTCGTGAGCCGCCGGCTTGGGCAGCGTGGAATCGGTGAGCTTGTAATACGTATAGCGCGGGCCAGGAGGGACGCGAATCCCGCCGGTGCCTTGCGACGTCTGATGCGAGAGGCCTTCCAGCGCGAACTGCGTGTAAGACATTCCCAGCAGCGGGCTGTACTCGCCGATGTTCAGTTTGACCGTGTAATCTTCATCGGCAACGTTGCCGCCCTGAAACATGCGCGGCGGATTGCCGACATAGAGCTTGCTCGGCTGCCAGGGAAGAAGGCCTTCCTTTATTTGTTCCGGAAATTTGGCGGGATCGCCGGCCGCGCGGTAAGCCTCAATGGTCAGGAGCGCAGAAGCCTGGTGATGAGCGTGGCCGTCGCGATTGGTGCCGCTGAAACGCGCGATCAGCACGTCGGGACGGAAGGTCCGGATCACGCGCACCATATCGCCGACAACAACATCATGCCCATGCCACTTGCTCAGCGTTTCATCCACGGTCTTGGAGAAACCGAAGTCGGTTACATGGCTGAAGCGCTGCTGCACGCCGTAATATTTGTCGGCTTCCAGCAGCTCCAGCGTGCGCAGAATGCCAAGTTCATCGGAGCTTTCAGTGCCGAATTTATTCTGTCCGCCTTCCCCACGCGTGACCGTAAAAAGCGTCACCTCCGCGCCTTTGCCGCGCGCTTCCAGCGTCAGCAAGCCGCCATCTTCATCGTCCGGATGGGCGACCACCTGCATAATGCGCGCCGTGGTCTTCAATTTGGTGAGCAACTGGGCCAGATGGACCGCGCCCAGATCTTCCGGCAGCGGACGCGTATCCGAGTGAACGGTTGAAACAAGGAGGAAAAGCAGGCAAGCGCAGGCCTGGGCCTGGCGGATGGGCTTTAAGCGCATGGCGACCATTGTCTCTGTTAGACGGCAGTTCGGGCAAACCGGGTGCAATTTTGTGGAGCAGTTTCCTCCCGGGTAACGAACCGCATCTCAGTCTGACCGGGCAACAACATTGAGAAGCTCTGGCACAATAAAATCAAGTCATAAGGAGATTTTCCGATGCAAAAGATCACGCCATTCTTGTGGTACGACGGCCAGGCTGAGGAAGCGGTGAACTTTTATATTTCAATTTTCAAGAATTCAAAAGTGGTGACGATGGCGCGCTACGGCGAGGCCGGCCCCGGTCCCAAGGGAAGCGTGATGACCGCCGCGTTCCAACTGGAAGGGCAGGATTTTGTCGCGCTGAACGGCGGGCCGCAATACAAATTCACCCCTGCCATTTCATTTGTGGTGAACTGTGAAACGCAGCAAGAGCTGGACGATCTGTGGGAGAAGCTATCGGCCGGCGGACGCAAAGACCGGTGCGGTTGGGTGCAGGATAAATTCGGCGTGTCCTGGCAAATTGTGCCGACGATCCTGAGCAAGCTGTTCCAGGATAAAGACCCGGAAAAATCAAAACGAGTGATGCAGGCGATGCTGCAGATGGACAAGCTCGATATCGAGCGGCTGAAACAGGCTTATGAAAAGGGATAATCGAACGCTAAAGCATTTCCCGGATCTTGCGCGCGAGCTCGTCAAATTCATAAGGCTTTTCCATGAAAGATTCCTTTTCGAAAGGGCCGCTGGCTTCAAACGCGCCATCAGCAAAGCCGGAGACATACAGCACTTTCATCTCAGGCCTCCGCATTTTCAGCTGTTGAGCCAGTTCGCGCCCGTTCAGGCCGGGCATCAGGACATCCGTAAGAAGAAGGTGGATCTTCTGCGTATACCGGCTGGAAATTTCAAGCGCTTTTAGGGGAAGGTTCGCCGTCAACACTCGGTAGCCCAGTCCAAGCAGGAATTCGCAAGCCAGTTCCAGCAGAGCCCCCTGATCTTCCACCAGCAGGATAGTTTCTGTGCCGCGTAAAGATTCAATGTTCTTTGTTGCGACAATCGGCGGCCCGCTTGGTTCCTCTGGTTGAACGCGGGGCAGAAATACCTGAAAGGTCGTCCCCTTGCCGGGTTCGCTTTGTACGCTAATTCCGCCGCCGCTTTGCAGCACGATTCCATACATTGAAGCCAGACCCAATCCGGTTCCGTGGCCGAATTCACGCGTGCTGAAAAATGGCTCAAAAAGCCGCGCCTTTACTTCCGGAACCATCCCGCTTCCGGTATCGCTCACTGAGAGCACAACATACCTGCCGGGCAGCAAGTTGGGATATTGGGAAGTATGCGCTTCATCGATCTCAATGTTGGAAACGGCAAAAGTCATCTTGCCGCCTTCCGGCATTGCAGCCTGCGCGTTTGCAGCCAGAATGGCCATGATCTGCTCAATCTGCACGGGGTCGGCCTTGATCCACGCGGGCTCAGCGGCCAACTGCATGATTACCTGAATGGAGTCGTCCAGCAGCCGCGAAGCAATTTGGCAGTTATCGATGACTACAGCATTCATGTCGAGGAAGCGCAGCGAGAGCACCTGGCGTCGGCCAAAGGCCAGCAGTTGGCGGGTTAATGCAGCTGCCCGCTTGGCAGAACTGGAGATTTTTCCCACATAAGCTATTGAGGCTCCAGATTCCAGCGTGGGCAGCAAGAGCTCAGAATAGCCCAGCACCATGCTGAGCAGATTGTTGAACTCATGCGCCACACCGCCGGCAAGCCGTCCCAGGGCTTCAAGTTTTTCCGCCTGCTTTAAGCGCTCCTGGGAAACCCGCAGCATGGCTTCCATTTGCGTGCGCTGGGTAACGTCACGGACAATCGCGATAACGCTTTCCGCGCCGTGCGAACTATTTGGGCTCAAGCTGATTTCCACCGGGAGCAGCGTGCCGTCTTTTCTCCGGGCTTCCAGTTCCAGACCGGGGCCCATGGGGCGGACTCGGGGACTCTCGGCATAGCCCGTTCGATAGCGCGTGTGAACGGACTTTTTGTCATCGGGAACCAGCATTTCAATGTTCTGCCCAATGAGTTCGGCCCGTGTGTAACCAAACATATGTTCCGCGGCTGCGTTGGCCAGGGTGATGCGTCCATCGGCGTTGACTTCAAGAATCGCGTCCGGGGCAGCTTCCAGCAGGCGGCGAAACCTGGCTTCATTCAAACCCGGCGCGGGTCCCGATTCGACACTGATGCATACTTCAGAATTGGCCTTGGGCAAGGGCATGGCTAAGCTTTTCTTTAGAATGCACCCGCGTGGGAAAACAGGATGTGACGGCAGTCACGCGTGCACGTGAGGCAGCCGCTCCAACCTGCTGCAGAGAGGCGGCGGGTCGGATGGGTGACGCCCGGTCACTGGTAAGCTTTTGCCTTTCCGATCACCGGATCACCCGATCACGAGCGATCACTTGATCTTTAAGTAGCTCCCCCTCCCCCAGGTCATCCCCGAAAAATAAGGACTTACACGATTCAATCCCGGGGTTACCGCTTTCCGATCCCGCTCTTGGTTCCGCTCCTGAACACTACGCCTCCCCCTGGCCTTCAACTAGGATTTCAAAGGACATGACAGCAAACATCCCAAGTCATTCCAGATTGGCTGAGGCGCACCAGACAGCGATTAGCGTGGACTTCAAGATTTTTCCTCCGTGGACCTTCGTGTCCTTTGTGGTGAACCGGGGTTGGGTTTCTGGCTAAGAGCCAAAAGCTAAGAGCTAAGGGCTGATTTTCATCTACATAGCCCACCCGGGGGGTAGACGTTTTGTTGCAAACAAAGGAGAAATCCAATTCGATCGGACGGTCACCGGACGGTCGAAGCCCTTTTTCCTCGTTCAATCAGGCTCCAATCTGGCTAAATGCTGATTGCTGAGTGCCGATCGCTAAATTTTCAAAGAGCTTCTTGGGCACCTCACACCCTGGGGCGCTGCTGGAATATAGAGATTTCCAACTGGAGCGTCAATGGCGAATAAGGACACGATCTTGACAAATGCACACTCAGAAAGCATTGCATTTTCGCAATGCCATAGACGGTGCAATGCATCATTACAAAGCAACACATAGCAAGGCATGACTTGACCAGGGCCCGGAACATCCGCCGTTATAATTTGCTGCACAAAGCTGGCCGGCCTGAAGGCAGTGACATTGCCCGACCCGCAGAGTTCCTGGTGGATACCTCCGGCACCGTGCGCTGGACAAATATCACTGAGGACATCCGCATCCGCGCTAAAGCCGACGAGATGCTCGCTGTGGCGAGGGGGGTGAAGCAGGGTTTGGATGAACCGATCTCGCGATGATGCACGATGTCGACGATTCCGGCGAGAGGGGCTGCCTTCCTTGCATTTTTCTTGCTGGAAGCCACAGAATCGGATAAAGTTTCCGAACTAACTCGAATGAGAAAAACGCGATGAAAGAACTTCGCGCCTTTATTATTCGGGTTTCCCCGATCATTTCCCTTGCGGTTTTGATCACATTGACTTGCTTGTCGTCGGGTGCCAACGGGCAAACCAAAATGGCACAGCCCAAATCTACAAAAACTCCCGTACAGCCATCGGAAGAATTGACGCAGCTGCGTGCTGAAATTTCTCGCTTACAGGAAAGAGTCACCAAACTCGAAAATCGATTAACCTTTCAAGAGTATTTACTCAAAGGCAAACAAGAGAAACATGACCAAATCTACCTCGATTTAACTGAGCACGCGTTTCAAAGACTGGATACCGATTCAGGCACAGTGCTGGTTAGTTTTGAGGATGCCACACCGTATTTAAATGGCTACAAAATCCACCTCACGATTGGAAATCCATCCTCAATGGGCTACGCGGGTTATAAGCTAAAGGTCAGGTGGGCCAAGACATACGACTATAACAAATACACGGAAGCCTCGTATGCCGAGTGGGACAAGAGTATTCAAGAAAAGGAAATTTCGTTTACAGAAAAGCTAGAACCAGGGGTTTGGAATCCTGCCGAATTCATCTTAAGTCCAGCTGCTGCCGATCAACTCGGGTACATCACTTTGACCATCACCACCAACACAGTCAGCTTGCACACAAAATAATCAAGGCGCTTCTTTGTGCAAACGAAAATTAACCTTGATTCAAATCGCTTAAACCAAATGGTAGGGCTCTTGTTCTGAACATCTACCAAGATTGTATTGGCATGTGCCCTTTCGAGCACTTGTCTTGCCTAAAATAGTTTCCTACAGTATGTGCAGTTTATGACCGCACAGCCCTTACAGATCAAAAATGCTGTTGAGCGATTCGATTTCCCACAGGCCGAATTGATTATCGGCGTTGTATGCGCCGTTGGCACAGATTATGGTCCGATACGAGATGCAATAACCGACATTCTTTCAAAGTTCAACTATCACACCACTGTCGTAAGAATCAGTGACTTGATTAGCCGGTTCAGCCAAGACAAGCTGTCAGAAGAAACAGAAACGCTTCGTATAAGTTCTCGAATGACGGCCGGCAATAATGAATGCAGAAATAAAAAACGCAAAGACCTCTGGGCGCTCGCAGCCATTTCGGAAATAAATGCAACGCGGGAAAGAATGGCATCAGGTCCGCATGCCCTTACACAAACTGCGCACCTTGTCTTAACTCTAAAACGGCCTGAAGAAGTAGCAACACTCCGTAAGGTCTATGGTGATGGTTTTCTGCTAGTAGGTGTTTTCTCCACGGAACAGGAACGGCTTGAATATTTGATTGAAAAAAATGCTCCCAAATCCGATGCTCTTGATCTGATTAAGAGGGACGCTGAAGAAGCTAATGACGACTATGGTCAATATACGACAGATACTTTTCACCTGGCTGACGTTTTTGTGCAAACCCGCAGAATGAAATACAAAGAAGAGCTGCAACGTTTTTTTGATTTGGTTTTCTCTGATCCTTATAAAACTCCAACAAAACATGAGCATGGAATGTTTCTTGCATATGCAGCATCTTTGCGGTCGGGGCAATTAGGGAGACAGGTTGGGGCTGCCATTACTTCGGACGACGGCGAGGTGCTTTCTGTTGGATGCAATGACGTCCCAAAACCCGGCGGAGGCCTTTATTGGCCGGGAACATCCGACAATCGAGATCATGTTTGGGGTGAAGACACTAATGACAAACAGAGAGATAAAATTATTTCTCAACTGATTTCTAAGATCGAGAATCAGGAAAAGCAAAGAAAGCTGCTGGTCACGAACATAGTAAAAGAGATCTTAGGGCAAGTTGAAAAGACAGAAGAAAAAATTGCAGAGCTATCTGCCGCAATAGAGCGGTTCAATGCCACGAATATCGAAGCCCTTCGGCCTGATTTTAAAAGTGCTCTTGATATTACAGAATATGGACGCGCTGTTCATGCAGAAATGGATGCTTTATTGACCTGCGCCCGTTCCGGAATCAGCCCAAGACAGGCTACTCTTTATACGACTACTTTCCCATGTCACAATTGCACGCGCCATATTATTGCTGCCGGAATCAAAAGAGTTTATTACATCGAGCCATATGGGAAAAGCCGTGCAGAAGAATTGCACGAGGATGCAATCATTGTGGAAGAAAAGATTTTTGGCAAACGACGGCAAGGTCTAAAGCGTGTACCTTTTACACACTTTGTCGGAATCGGTCCACGACGTTATTTTGATCTGTTTTCCTTGTCACTGAGTAGAGGCCATGAATTGATCAGAAAGAAATCCGGACGCACTCTGCGTATTGAACCCAGTTCGACTTGGATCAGGCTGCCACTTTCGCCCTACAATTATCTGGAGAAGGAACAAATTGCGGTTGAAATGCTGGACGAATTATACAGCCAACAATTAGATATTTTTAAAGCATCAAAATAAAAGATATGTGACAATGGTGGTGGCAAGCAATGTCATCAAAGCTTATGAAAAACAAATCAACTCATGAAGGGCGTGAATTTTGGTCACATGTTGAAAGCGTGGCAGAACGTGTACGGAATTCACCAGAATTATTTAACCACAAGGTTGTTGCACCTTTAAATCGAACATCTGAATCGCAGAAGTGCAAGGCATCGGAGGATCGAAAGCAACCAAAGGATTAAATCAAACCCTTATTTCAAAGGAATGATGCGTCATTCATCCTGCTACCCGGCCTGAGGTCGGGTTTTTGCATTTTGGGGTTGCGACCCTCTGCCTGATCTCTCAGCCAATGCGATGAAAGTGGGGTGGTCTGGGGTGACCACTGGATCAAGCCTGGGGTGAAGTGGGATGGCGTGGGGTAAGAGTGGGGTGGAATGGGGTGGAATAGGGGAGGGGCAGGGGTGGGCGAAAAATCGGGTGATCCGGTGATCGCACGTGATCGGGTGAAACCAATTTTCACCACGGAGGCACGGAGACACGGAGAAAAACTGACGAGGGTCGAGGAAAAACAAAGCAACAGAAGAAGAGGTAAAATATAGGGTTCTCTCACATCATCCGCTCTCACTGTGAGCGCAAAAGGAAATCATTTATGGCGACCCTGCTGGATATCTCGCAACCTCATCTGCACGTGCCCACCACTCCGTTTAAAAACGAGCCGCTGACCGACTTTGGCAATGCGGAAAATGCGCGCCGCATGAAAGCCGCGCTGAGCAAAGTCCGCGCGGAGCTGGGACGCGAATATGACATGGTCATCGGCGAGAAGCTGATCAGGACCACGGAAAAAATTACGAGCGTGAACCCGGCAAAGCCGTCGGAGGTTGTCGGGGTGTTTCAGAGCGCGGGACGCGAGCACGTGGAGCCAGCGATCCAGTCCGCGCAGCAGGCGTTTGAAACGTGGAAGCGCACCACCGTGGAACAGCGCGCGTCGTTACTGCACACGGTGGCGGGAATGCTGCGGGAGCGCAAGTTTGAGTTTGCCGCGTGGATGGTTTTTGAGGTGGGCAAGAATTGGGCGGAAGCCGATGCCGATGTGGCCGAGACGATTGACTTTGCCGAATTTTACGCGCGCGAAGCGCTGCGGCTGGCCCAGGCCAAAACGCCCACGCAGCTTCCCGGCGAGGCTGACCGGCTGATCTATATTCCGCTGGGCGTGGCCGCGGTGATTCCGCCGTGGAATTTTCCATGCGCGATTATGGCCGGCATGACCATGGCCGCGATTGTGACCGGAAATACGGTGGTGCTGAAGCCTTCCCACGATTCGCCGGCGATTGCCGCAAAGTTTTTTGAGCTTTTGCAGGAAGCGGGCTTGCCGGATGGCGTGGTGAATTTCTGTCCCGGATCAGGCTCAACGTTTGGCGCCGGGCTGGTGGAGCATCCGCTGACGCGCTTTGTGGCCTTTACTGGATCGAAAGAAGTGGGCCTTGACATTAATCAGCGCGCGGCCAAACCGCAGCCGGGACAGAAGTGGATCAAGCGCACCATCCTGGAAATGGGCGGCAAGGATTCCATTATTGTTGATGCCGACGCGAACCTTGATGCGGCTGTGGAAGGCGTGGCCCAGGCTGCGTTTGGCTTCCAGGGACAGAAATGCTCGGCCTGCTCGCGCGCCATTGTCGATGAAAAGGTTTATGACGTGTTTCTGGAGCGGCTGAAAGATCGTGTTTCAAAAATCACGGTGGGCGACCCCACGGAGAACCAGCCGATGGGCCCTGTGGTGAGCGAGAAAGCGATGAAGAGCATCCTGAATTACATTGAGGTGGGCAAAAAAGAAGGCCGGCTGATTCATGGCGGCGGACCCGCGAAAGACGCGGGCGACGGCTACTTTATCCAGCCCACGGTGATTGCCGATATTGCGCCCACGGCGCGCATTTCTCAGGAAGAAATTTTTGGGCCGGTGCTGGCGGTCATCAAGGCGCGCAATTTTGAAGATGCGCTGGCCATTGCCAATAACACTGAATTCGGGTTGACGGGCGCGGTGTACAGCACGTCTCGCGACAAGCTGGAGCGGGCGCGCACCGACTTCCATGTGGGCAACTTGTATCTCAATCGCAAATGCACCGGCGCGATGGTGGGCGCGCATCCCTTCGGCGGCTTCAACATGTCCGGCACGGACTCAAAGGCCGGCGGCCCGGATTACCTGCTGCTGTTTACGCAGGCAAAATCCGTGGCGGAAAAAATCGGCGATGCCGGTCCGGTTGAGACCAGTATGAATCGTAAAGGCGAAGAATCGCGATAAAAAATTTCCGTGTGGCACAGTCCACTCCGGGCTGTGTCACACGCATAATTTCAAAGGTATCAAGGCACCTTAATCCTAAAGAACTATTTCGCGTTAAGAATATTTAAGTTCGCTTGTTGGCGTGAACCTCTGGCCTGCTGGTGTGCGTCTTATCCAGGCAGAGCACAAAATTCCAGCAAGGAGAGTTTTACGCGATGAGGAGCAAGTCTGTCTTATCCGCAGTAGCATTCGTTGCATTCATTTTTTTGTTCATAGCGTCGGGCTTTGCCCAGGATTTTAAGTCGGAAGTGAGCGTTCAGGGCACGGTGAACCTGCCCAAGAATTCCACCAACATTGATATCCCGCATGACGCAACCAAGAGCGGCGGCTTTCTGATTGGCTACCGTTATCACCTGAATCCGTGGTTCGCCATACAGGGCGACTACGGCTATACACGCGACACGCAGAAATATTTTGATCCGTTCTTTGGTGAAACCGATATTCAGGCCAATATCCATCAGCTTACGGGTGAAGCCGTGATTAGCGCGCCTTCCAGCAGCAGAGTGCGGCCTTATGGGCTGGCTGGAATCGGCGGAGTCTTCTTCCGTCCCACGAATTCGCTGAATAATTCGTTCGTCGGCGTGGGCCAGGGCAGCGGCAACAATCAGACCAAACCGGCGTTTGTTTACGGCGGCGGCGTTGATTTTGATATCACCAAATACATTGCGTTCCGCGCGGAATACCGCGGCCTGCTGTTCAAGATCCCCGACTTCCAGCTCACTGGACTGGCCAGCGACAACTTTACCCATCTGGCCCAGCCGTCAGTGGGACTGGTTTGGAGATTCTAAGGCCTGAACGTTTGAGGTGTCTGAGTTCCGATTTCCGGCCAGAGTTGCTGGTTTTAGGGCACTGGCCGGAAGTTCAGTCCGCAGTTGCGAGAAAGGGGACTAAGGTTCGGGCGAAAGATTGCTGAAGCAGAGAGAAAACGCAGGGATTATTTGACTTCGGTGTCACCGCTGCCTGAGAATAGGGCCAGTTCTTAGCTGCCATTCCGCAGCTATTATTCTTCGAAGGCGCGCCCGAAATCATATAGCGCGTCAGCGTTTAGGAATTCCAAATATGGCCAGGATCCTTTGCGTCGACGATGAACCGCATGTTGTTACGTTGAAGTGCGCCATCCTCGAATCTGCCGGACACACAGTCACCGCCTCAACATCGGCCCGCGACGCCATGGAAAAACTCCAGAGCAACACCTATGATGCCGTTGTAACAGACTGGCGCTTGGGCGATGCCAATGGTCGCGCCGTGGTGCAGGCTGCAAAAAATAACAGCAGCATGCCCGTGGTGGTTGTGTCAGGCTACGTAGCGGAAGCTTTCCAGGCCGCCGAGCCGCTGGCCGATTTGTACCTGGAAAAGCCGGTCAATCCTGAAGAGCTTGTGACGATTGTGAATGAACTGCTCAAGAGCAGCGAACGCGCTACATCGCATTGAGACCAGCGTAGCCGCGAATCAACGCGAAAGACGCGAATCGTAATCAACCAGACGCGTCATGCGTTTTGTTGACCTATCTGCAGTCGTCTCGACCGGCGTAAAGCGAGTGGCAGGTTGCCATTAGCGCACGAGCACATTTTCCTGAACTGCCCTTCCTTCTGTTTTGATTCGTGTTTATTGGCGTGAATTCGCGGCCGAACTCACATGAAATACCAGAAGCGCGTCCACTTCCGCATAGCCACATGGAAATTCAACCCCCGCTGATGGACGCTCCAGCCTTCAGCAGCGCTTCCACTGATCCAGGCGATTCGAAAATGAGGGATCAAATCTGTTTTTGCAGGACCACGTGCATCGCATGCTCGGTGGAAACCTGTTGCGTGCATGTGTAGCCAAGCGCCGCCAGGTCTATGCCGGCAAATAAGTTCTCGCCGGAGCCCATCAGAATCGGACGAAACGCGAGATGCAGTTCATCGATGAGCTTCGCGCGGAGATACTGCTGAATCGTCGCGACTCCGCCGCCGATCCGTACATCTTTGTCCTTTGCAGCATCCTTTGCACGCTGCAGGGCGGAGTGGATTCCGTCGGTAACAAAGTGGAACGTTGTTCCGCCTTTCATCTCCAGCGCTTTCCGTGGATGGTGCGTCAGGACAAACGTAGGCACGTGATAAGGCGGCTCTTCGCCCCACCACCCTTTCCACGACTCATCCGGCCATGGGCCGCGCACAGGTCCGAACATGTTCCGTCCCAGAATCCACGCGCCCACGTTTTCCATGCCTCGTCGCGCCCACTCATCATCAACGCCAGTTGAGCCGCCTTCCAGCCCGTGCATCTGCTTCCATGTGCGCGTAGAGAAAAACCACTCGAACAACTCGGGGCCGCGGATTCCAAGAGGATTCTCAAGACTCTGATGCGTACCGGCGGCGTAACCATCAAGAGACACAGAAAACGCGCTCACCCGAACTTTTGACATGTGTTCCACTATAAGAGCGAGCAGCACGAGCGGTCAAAGATCGGGATGCGATCTGAGGGGCCAGGCTCTTTTTCGCTTGAATAGAATCGGAGAACCTACTCACAAAGAAGGCCGATCTTGTCATAAGGGTTCGCAGGTAATTCTTGATCACCTGCTCGATCCTTCCAATGATACAGTTTGAACCTGCGCGGCAGGATAGTGGTGTCCACTACCGTGATCCCTGGAGGCAAGAAATGAAAGCTTCTATGTTTTATCGAATCGCTGCTGTCCTTCTGCTGCTTCTCGCGGTAGGACATACACTTGGCTTTCGCCAGTCTGATCCCCATTGGGGAGTTGATGCCCTTCTCAGCTCAATGCGATCGATTCACTTTGACGTGCAGGGATTCAACCGCACGTATTGGGACCTCTTTGTGGCAGCCGGATTCTCTGTCGGCGTGTTTTTTCTATTTGCGGCGATATTGGCCTGGCAGCTAGGTCGGCTTCCGGTAGCCACCTTGGTGCTCATGCGCGGCACCACGTGGGCGTTCGCCCTTTGCTTTGCTGCCATCGCCGTTGTGAGCTGGAGTCACCTGTTTACCGTGCCCATCGCTTTCTCAGTCTTAATTACTCTGTGTTTGAGTGCGGCGGCATGGCTCTCACCCAAGCAGGTTTCCGCCTGATCCTCGCGATAGTCAGTAAGATTTGTGGGGCGAAGGCCCTCACCTACGATGATCGCCATGCCAAATCATAAAAAATGGCCCCGAGGAACTCGGGGCCACGTCGATCTTAAAGTGGTTGCTTTATCTTGCCGCCGGAGCCGCAGTTGCCGCCACTGATGTCGCTGCCGCTTCCGCCAAGATGCGATGGTGAATCGTAAACAGTGCCAATTCGAGCCGGTCAGAGACGCCAATCTTGTCATAGACGTTGCGCAGATAATTCTTGATCACCTGCTCCGTCGTGCCAAGTTGCGTAGCGATTTCCTTGTTCTTGTATCCCTGGACAATCAGCGCCACGATCTTTAGTTCCTTGGCGGTCAGGCGGTCGCGGACGCGCGCGCCCACCAGATCGTTCTCGGCAGTCTCTTTGCTTTCCTGCGTGTCCTGCACCCAGGTTTCGCCTTTGCTGACCTTGCGCACGCATTGCACCAGCGCTTCACCGCTCACATTGCGATAGATCACGCCGTGAACGCCGTTGGTCAGGTAGTGGCGTGAATCCTGTCCCGTCTCGGCGATGGCCACCAGCTTGGTCTTGAATTTTCTTGCCATCTCCACCACGGTGGGCAGGCTGGGATGTGTGTCAACGCCAAAAATCATGACGGTTGCATGAAACTTTTCCAGCGCCATCATCATTTTTTCGGTGTTTTCCGCCTGCGCCACAATGCGCAAATCGTCTTCCACGGCCAACACTTTTGCCGCGCCGGTGCGGAAGATTGCCTGGTTATCAGCCAAAATGATCTTCAGCATTTACTTGGCCCCTTTGCTCTTGCGGATAAATTTATATTGGTCAATCACGCAAGCCACGCCGCTTTTTGATTTCTTTTTCTTGGTGGAATTTGAATTCGCTCCGGCCGCGGCAGCCGCGCTCGCGTCCTTGCGCACCACGCGCCCGGTGCAGTGGACTTCCACGTCTCCGGGCGTTCCCAGCACATTGGCCGGCAAGGTGATATCAAATTCAATGTTGGAGCCGATGGCCAGGTCCAGATCGGCCATAATGTATACGCCTGCGGCGCTCATGTTTCCGGTGGTGGCGCTGTCGTCGCCGCTTTCGCCGTGGATCTTGATCGGCAGTTCCAGCGGAAATCGTTTCCCAGTTCTAGCCTCTTCTGACATTCACTACACTCCTCAGCAA
>DASXJO010000171.1:0-5427 GCA_036497385.1 Candidatus Angelobacter sp.
ACCCGCGCCATCACTCCGATCCGATCCAGTTCCTTCGCGCTCATTGCCTCTCGCCCCAATCTTGGCCTCCTTGCGGAGCCCTAGACTAGGGGACATTTTTATCGAGGACAAAAGGGGACATTATCGCAGTGGTACGACAGAGGGAAATTCTCGCCTTGCTGTGGAAAAAGTCGGACATGTGTGAGGGCGGAAGCTATCTCGCGGGGCCGCATTCAGGCATTTCTGAGTGGTCAGGTGCGCTTCTTGGTTGGGATTCCAGTCGTTCCAGAATCTTCCCCGTGGTATTTCCTTCCGTGTGTTTGTCAGGATAGTAGCGGATATAGTCAAATACATCGTCTTCCCGGACTTCAACTATCTGGCCCGCCCGAAGATTTCGCACGTCAACTGGCTCGTTCTGCAGCATTCCCGTAATAATTTTTCCTTTCCAATGGGTTATCTCAACCCACATCCACTCCCGGCCGCCGCCCGGCGTTAAAAAGGGAGCTTTTACATCGATGTATTCAGCGGGTTTCAGCCCTGCGTCAAAATCCTTATGTAGCGCAGGTAGCTTGGCGCGCTCCCGCCGACTTTCGGCCAGCAGTTCTTCAGTATGTTCTACGTTGTGAGCTACATCTTCCCAGCCAAAAAGCGCTGAGAGCATGTTGTCCTGCCGGGACAATGGATCAGGGCCGGAATAGAGTTCGGCTGAAAGCTCTACCAGACGGTTGTGGGGATCACCTTCCTCGGGCTTGCCGGGTTTCAAGAACAGGCAGGCGGTACCCAGAGCATGCGGTTTAAGTGCCTTCAATTGTGAATTGCGAAGGTGCTCGTCTCCAATGCTGTGGATATTAGTCCTGAATTTCCCTGAACTTGGGAAACTAGCGCCTTCGCCCATGCTCTGGGCAAAGATGTTGATGAGATTCCCAACCTGATTGCTGGAGGACTGCGGAAGTCGCTGAACAACCACGTCCGGTAGTCCAAACTTGGCCATCCCCGGGGTGATTGCGCGCACGTATTCATCTGTCGGATAAAGGTCAATCGTGAATTGGGTCCTGAGTTCCGGCACGTTTCCGGTCCAGGAACCCAGACGCTTTTGGTGCCAGGCATCGGGCGTGAATACTTGGCGGGTTTCCTCATCAAAAATGAATCCGCCGGTCTTGCGCGCCAAATCTTCAGCAAGCCTGGTCGCCAGCAGCAGTGAGCTCCACACATGCTCTTTGGAGTGGCCAAATTGCAGCATGATTGCCTCGCGTGATTTTTGCAGTTGATTTTCCTGCTCTGAAGAAAGCCCCACGCCCCGATACTTCAACGATTCGCTTGGTGCGTAGTTTTTCTGAACATCGGTCTCCAGATGAGCGTTAATAATCGGCTCTTGCAGATGAGCGGGATGCTCGGGGATCTGCTCAACCAGTTTCAGGGCGTTGTATTGCGTACGCAACAGCTGATTGCAAACCTCCAGCGACTGCTTGCCGGTGCTGTGCCCGGGCAACAGATAAACAGAATAGTCGAACCGGATGAAATCGGCCATTGGCGGCCCGGCAGTGAATGGCTGCTCTTTCGGCGATTGCGCTGGTCTGTCGGCACGTGAGCACGACAAGAGGTTCAGGAAGACAAGAATCAGGAATGAGATTCGGGAGTACATTTTTGCGACATGAGAGTAGCACAATTCGCCGGCGTTCTACCTCGTCAACAAGCCCTGCCGCTCCGCTGCGCGAAGTGGCGCCGGGAAGTGACGCGGGAGAAGGTTGAATTTGAGCTGTTCAGCCGCAATTTTCTGGAGCATTATTTTCTACACTGTGATCATTGCTAATCGAAGTGGTATATTGTGGCTCACCCCCTTAGTCCAACTAAGGGAGATTCCTGCTTGCCGGCCACTAAGAAAGCGCCTCAACAGCCATCTAACCCCCCTCAAGGACCAACCAAAGCCGGTCTTCTCACAGCCACCACCGCTGTAACGGTTGTGCTGTTTATCCTGCTGGTTGTATTTGCGCACGTGCTCAAAGATGCAGGGTTGTTGAGCATGTTCCGCTACATCGTCTTTCTTGCCTGTGGACTGGTTTTTGCCCAGGTTGTTTTTTTCTTCAAGAAAGAATCAGAGGCCGAAGTCAAATATAAGACAAAGAATGTTGCGATTAAGCTCGGGGGCCAGGCGGCAATGGCGGCATTGGTGGTTGCAGGCACCTATTGGCTCGTCCGGGATGATCCTCCTCCACCGTTGCCGCAAGGGATCTTCGGTTATGTCGTACACGGTACTGACTTGGAAGAGCCGGTGCGAAGGGCCAAGCTCATCATCTATGGAGGTCCAGAGACCCAAACCTCAGATTCGGGTGCTTTCAGCATAGACAAAATCGTCGTACGCAACCAACCGCAAACTGCCGGCGACCCAATTACTTTTAATGTGAGCAACTGGATAATTTTTGATCCGTATCTTGGGGAACGGGGACGGATGTACCTGCCCAAGCCAAGTACGGAACCGATCAAGCTCCGTGTTTTGAAGCAGGGCGATCCGGCATTCTTGTCCGGCAGCTCCATCGAGAAAATCCTGGGGCACAAAGCCTTTCTGTTCGACGCCAGGAAGAAATCGAATGTGCCGAATCCACGCGCTGATCGGGCTCAGGCAAGTGCAAGGGAATGGAACATATTTCTGGATGCGCGAGCGAAAGAAATTGGATTCCGATCTGACCAACTGAAGGCTGCGGTGAGCGGTTGGACCCAAAAGTGGACTTTGGGTCAAGAAACTGACTACAGGAAGGGACTGGCCGCTCTTTATCATAATGACTTGGCTGCGGCCCGCAAGTATCTCAATAATGCTTTGAGCGCGTCGAAAGGTGACGTCCAGACTAGTGTCGCCGCCGCTTACACCGAATATCAGCTAGGCAACTACACAGAGGCAGCCCGGCTTTTGGGGCCGCTAAAAAAAGATCCACTATTGAACGAGGACCTTACGATTGTGAAGGACCCGGCCAATCAAACCAACCTCCAAGAACCGGAGAATCCAACCGGCCGAACAACGAAATATATAATCCAGGCACCGCCAACGCGGACTCAAGATCCTGAAACCCTATACAAGGCCGATCTGGATCAACGGGCCAGACAATTAGTCCTAGCGATGGCCGCTGGTAACTTCAAGACCGTAACCGACACTTATACCGATGGCCTTGGGAAATACATTTCAAACAAGAGACAGATGCCTCTCCCTGACGCATTGAGGTCTACTTGGCAGGTCCTGATTGACAGGTTTGGACAATTTGAAGGGATTGAGGACCCTCAACTTGAACTGAATCGTAATCCTGTTGTAGCGCTTGTTATTTGCAGATTTCAAAACGGAAGAGCAAACATTGAAGTTGTCTTCGAGCCTAAGCCTTCACACAAAACTTGCAATTTATTTCTCCAACAAGCTCCTGGAAGGTTGTGGCCGCCGGAAGTAGCTTCCAACTGTCTCTGATGAATCGTAGGAAAACAACGCAGCTCGCTCAACTCTGACTATTCAAATATCTTTACCTCAATCAGGCTCCCTCTAGTTTCTGCTCTGCCCCATGCGCGCCCTCACCATCCTCTTGATCAGCGCGCCCGGCGTGGGCTTGTCGAGCGGGAAGTGGATGGTGCCGTTAGAGGTCGAGAAGCCCTTCAGTTCGTCCTTAAACGCTTCAATCACGGCGGCGGTGGGGGAAGAGGCTGCAATGGTTGGAAAAATGCGGCGTACCAGACCAGCACTTTCTTGTGCTTGAATGCTGGAATCTTTCACGGACTCCGCTGGAGCGAGATCTGCTTCGTATCAGGGCCCGGGCTTCAGCCGGGCCGGAAGAGTCCCGTAGTAGAATTCCGGCTTTAGCCGCTGCCTATGGTAAAGCTCACCCGAAAATCCGACCGGCGTAATATCGTCGCGGGCCGGCGGACGTTTTTCGCCGGTTGTAAGACCTATATGGACCGACCGTTTTTTCAGGTGAAGAACGAAGCCGAACTTTTTATCGACGTGCTGCGGACAAACACCCTGGCCGGCAAGTTCAAGCTGCACGATTTCGTGGTGATGCCGGACCACTTCCACGTGCTCCTGACTGTTGACGGCAATACGAGCATTGAACGCGCGGCTCAACTCATCAAAGGTGGGTATTCATTCCGACGGAACAAAGAGCTAGGGTTGGCAGGAGAGATCTGGCCGCCGGGATTTTCCGAAGTCCGGGTACTGGACCGAAAGAGTTACCTGGCGCATAAGAAGTATATCGATGAGAACCCGGTGAAAGCGGGCTTGGCAAAGAGCGCGGAAGAGTATCCGTATTGCTCCGCATATTTTAGGAAAAAGAAAAAGACCAGCGGCTAAAGCCGGTACCTTTTTAGCATCTTTACCGCCCGGCTAAAGCCCGGGCCCTGATACGAACCTGGATTGCTGGCAATCAGCGATCAGCACTCAGCAAAGAAAACGCACAGGCCCGGCGGCGGCCGAGCTGTGCCACACGAGCCTCGCGGTTGAGGCGGTTTGTCGCGCCGAACTGGACAATATCATATCGATAGCGATCCTTCGCGAAGCTTGGGATTTCAGAAAAAGCGTCATAGCGATAGGGCTCCCTCACCCGCAAAAAACTCGGGGTCGGGATTGCAGAAAAATCAATCTAGCTGCCTCAACCCTTCCTTATTCACATACACCGCCAAGCTTCCTCCTATGGCGAGCGAACACATGCCGGCGATGACGTGGGGCGCGTAAAAGAGATGAGACAACGACCCGGCGATGAGGCAGCCGATCGGGGGCAAGCCGAGAAACGCGGTGGAATAGATGCTCATCACGCGTCCGCGCATGTGGTCTTCTGCAAGGTGCTGCAGCAGGGAATTGATGGTGGCAACGGAGATGATCATGCAATAGCCGGCGACGGCGAGCAGCAGTCCGGAAAGATAGAAGTTGCGCGAGAAGGTGAAACCGATGATGGCGGCATAGAATCCGGCGGACGCGCGGGCGACGAAGAGACCTCGGCGGCGAAGATGCATAAGCGAGGCGATGGTGATAGCGCCGAGAAACGCGCCCGCGCCGGAGCAGGCCATGAGGATGCCGAGGCCGGGCTCACCGGTGCCGAGGACGTCCCGGGCAAAGTATGGAACAAAGGTGAGATAAGGAATGGCCAGCAGGCTGCCGATGGCCACCAGCAGAATCAGAGACGACATGGCTGAATGCCGGAAGGCGTAAGAGAATCCTTGCTTCAGCTTTTCCCAGAGGCGGCTGGCACGCGGCGGCGACAGATGGCCTTCACGCGAGGCTTTAAAACGGTCTGCCTGCGGCGGAACAAAATGGTCTGCCTGCGGCAGAACGGGCTCGATATAGCGGATGCGAGTGAGCGCGATGAGCACGGCGAGGAAGCTGAGTCCGTTGAGAAAGAAATTTCCGGCCACGCCGAAGATTGCCATGGCAAAGCCGCCCAGCGTTGGCCCCAGCACGCGCGACATATTGAACTGCGCGGAGTT
>DASXJO010000172.1:0-11592 GCA_036497385.1 Candidatus Angelobacter sp.
GCATATTTTTCCAGCGCCGATTCATTTGCCATGATCCGCGGCGGCCACATTGACCTGAGCGTGCTGGGGGCAATGGAAGTGGACGAAGAAGGCAACCTGGCCAACTGGATGATCCCGGGAAAAATGGTGAAAGGTATGGGCGGCGCCATGGACCTGGTGGCGGGCGCGCGGCGCGTGATCATCGCCATGGAGCATACAACGAAAGACGGCACTTCCAAGATCCTGCCCAAATGCACCCTTCCGCTGACCGGGATGAAAGTTGTGGACACCATTGTTACGGAAATGGCGTATATCAATGTCACGCCTGACGGCTTGGTTTTGGAAGAGATTGCTCCGGGCCTGACGGCTGAAGATGTGCAAAAGGCCACGGCAGCCCGGTTGATCGTAAGCCCGAATTTGAAAACAATGGAATGTTAAGGAACAACCAAAACTCTTTTGGCGTAATCGGAAGAGAGTAGATTGGGCGACGGAGGCAAGCAAAATGCGCGCAGATCGTGCTGAAATTTCCTGGGATTCTGAAAAATCTAAATGGGTGATTAGGATTTCCGTGGGCGAAGAAGTTATTCGCCGTTATTGCAGTCTGCCCCAGACAGCAAGTGAAACGGAGCTTCGGGCCGCGGCGGAATCAACGCTCAGGGACGAAGGCTATGAGCTTGAGGGCGAGGCCATCAGAGTCGATACTCCCAAAGCTGCCTGAGTTTTGATCGCTGCCTCCGAACAGCGATACGATGCCACGATCAGCGCCTGGTCCCCGCCAAGTCTGGTACAGCCTGAGCAAGCTCCCTAAGTGAATCAGCATAAGGGGCATTCGCGATCCCGCGCTCTGTGATAATTGCCGCAATGTACTTGCTGGGCGTCATATCAAAGGCCGGGTTCTCGACCAGCACACCATCCGGCGCGACTTGCTTTCCCGCATGATGCGTGACCTCACGGGCTGAGCGTTGTTCAATGGGAATACCTTCGCCGTCGGGCATATTCATATCGACGGTGGACCACGGTGCGGCAACGTAAAAAGGAATGCCGTGCTCTTTGGCCAGGACGGCCACGCTGTACGTGCCAATTTTGTTGGCGACGTCGCCATTGGCGGCGATTCGGTCTGCGCCTACGATAACGGCTTTGATCTTGCCCTGGCGCATCATCGCACCAGCCATATTGTCAGCGATGAGCGTCGTCTGAATGCCGTCTTTCATCAGTTCCCATGCTGTGAGCCTTGAGCCTTGCAGAAATGGCCGAGTCTCATCGGCGAACACATGCAGCTTCTTGCCGGAGTTGATGGCTGACCGGATCACACCCAGCGCGGTACCGTAACCACACGTCGCCAAAGCGCCGGCATTGCAGTGCGTGAGCACTCCGCCGGAGGAAGGCATGAGCGTGGCGCCGTGGCGTCCCATGGCTTCATTCGCTGCGATATCTTCCACCAGCATTTTTTGTGCTTCGTCCACCAGATTGACCTTGACCTGATGAACTCCCTGCGGCGCAGCAGCTTCAAAGGTCTGTTGCATGCGGCGGATCGCCCAGAAAAGATTCACTGCCGTAGGACGAGTTTGCCCCATGATGCGGCAGATCTGGCCGAATTCAGTACGGAGGCTCGCGATGTCCGGCGCGGTAGATTGCTTGACCCCGAGCGCAATACCCATGGCCGCAGCCACGCCGATGGCAGGGGCACCGCGGACAATCATGTCGCGAATGGCGGCTGCAACTTCCTGGTAGGTAACGCAGGTAACAAAGACTTCTTCCATGGGAAGCCGCGTCTGATCAATAAAGCGGACTCCCTGGCTGGTCCATTCAAGTGTGCGAATCATCTACCTAGATTGTAATTGGTGGGGAAAGGGCGCGCATCTTGGGGCACGAATTGCCGTCCAACGGCAATTCTCTAAGGACCGCGCAGACTGAAGTGGTCCGCGGTGAGCGGCTGGTTCATCGAGCTTCGAGCTCCGATCATTGAAAATCGAACTTGGGCCTAGTTGGGCTTGCGCGGCACCACTTGTTCGTCAATGATCACAAACTGTGCCGGGCAGGTGTTTGATCCGCAGATCACGGGCACCACGCCGCGCATCTGCCTTCTGGTTATCAAGCCCAGCGTGCCGCATTCCGGACAGGAGAGAACGGCCCAGTAGGGATCGTCCTGATCGCCGACCTCGCCTGCATTTTCCAGCACAAAGATGGTCCCTGGCTCCATTTGTTCCGGAAGCCATTCCGTAACGATGTTCAGCTCTGCCACCATGGTCACCTCCGCCACTCTGTTTCTCCTTTTTGGACCTGCATTCAAGCGCGCAGCCGGCTTTTACGAACTCCGCCTTCTGCCCGCGTTTCTCGCCGCCTGCTTCTGCGCGGGACGGCGATTGAATATTTCAGCCCGGATTTCCTTCACGGCATCACTTAAGCAAACTGCCAGCAAAGGCTGGCGAGAGTTCTTGAGGATATCAATCACCTGCCGCTCTGAGTTTTCCAGGTAAATGCGTTTTCCATCGGTCAAGAGGTGGTAGTCCGATCCATTGCTTACCGCCTCCGCAAGCCGCCTACCGAACTCCTTCTGGAGGAACTTCATGATGCGGCGGACGCGCTGCAGCGGAAAGCCCTTGCGCCGGAGAGCGCAAATAACGGCGACCTCCGTGAGGTCATCAAACGAGTAAAGCCGGATGCGGCCTTGCCGCTGCGGCCGCACAATGCCGCGCTCGTCCCACCACTGGAGTTGACGCGGCGTAATGCCCGTGAGTTTCACCACTTGCGCCGATGTAAAACGCTGGTCCATTTCTATAGGAAATGTTTAAAACATTTCCTTACCTAAATGTTTGAATGATTTTAAGGCTAGTATCGAGAAAGTCAATAGAAAATGTGCAAAGAGAGAAAGAACCAAAACCTTGAAACTCAGAAGAAAGGAGGAGCGGAGGAATGGAATTGAAAAGCTTGCACGGGTGCCGCGATCAAGGAATTGGGCTCGTGCTGCCGCCGCCGACAAAATGGACGACCTCCAGTCTGTCGCCATCTTTAAGGATTGTCGCTTCCCAATTGTTGCGGGGCACAATATCAAGATTTAACTCCACGGCTACGCGGTCCGGCTTGATGCCGAGCTGCGCGACCAAAGCAGCCACGGTCAGACCGTCAGGAAATTCTCGTTGTTCGCCGTTGATGTGGAGGGTCATAGAAGCGGTTAGCTCTTTCTGAAATCCCGAAGCGTAGCGAGGGATCTCTACCCTTAGTATCAAACCGGTAGCCCGGACAATCAACTTTTCATATGCGCGATGCAAGACCCGAGTGCTTTTGAGCCTGAAAGCATTATCGCTGTTATAGGGATCTCTCGCTATGCTCGAGACTTTGGAAAACAAGCGGCCAATTGCCAAGTTGCTTTTTTCAATATCCCCTAGTTTTATCGACCTCATTCAACAATCTCTCGCCGGCCAGAAAGCGCTTCATGTTGTCGACAATGAGGCGATAATGGCGCTCCCACAGGCGATCTGTAACAGCGGCGGTGTGCGGCGTAACCAGGATATTGTCCAGGAACCAGAACGGCGAATCGGCTGGCAACGGTTCTTGATTAAAGACGTCCAGCGCTGCGCCGGCGATGCGGCGATGTTGAAGAGCGTCGAGCAGGGCGGCTTCATCGATCAGCGGCCCTCGAGCAACATTGATCAGGTAAGCGTCGGGCTTCATTTTGCTCAGCCGCGCGGCGTTCATGATTCCGGTGGCCGCTGGAGTTACCGGCGTGCAGAGAAGAACATAGTCGGCCTGAGGCAGGACTTCGTCAATCTGTGCGGAACGGTAGACGGCATCCGCGCCATCAAGTCCCTTAGCCGGATTTTCCCGGATCGCCAGGATTCTCATGCCCAGCGCTTTGGCCCGCGCCGCGAACTCACGCCCTATGCTGCCCATTCCTATAATGAGCACGGTGGAATCAGCTACTTCCCGCGGTCGAGGCGATCCCTGCCAGAGCTGGTTCTGCGACCACTCATGCTTGGCCTGATACTGCATTGCCTGAGGCAGACGCTTGGCCAGGGCAAGAAGAAGGGTAATGGCGTGTTCGGCGACGACAGGACCGTGAACCCCGGTGGAGTTGGTGAGGGCCACGCTGCTCTTGATCAGCTCGGGATACATCAGTTGATGAACAGCCGCGGCGGGTGAATGGATCCAGCGAAGCCTTTTGGCGGCCGCGAATTGTTCCGGACGCAATGACAAGCCGATAAAGACATCAGTATCAGCAATTTCTTGCGGCACGCGGTCATAGTTCTGGAGCTGAATGAATTGATGGCCGGGAAAATCCTGTTGCAGACGCTCGCGAATCCACGAGGGCGCGTGCCATAGTTCAAAGGAGTGATAGTGGACGATAAGCGTTTTCATGGGAAGCAGATAGCTGTTAGCAATCAGTAATCAGCTTTAGCCAAAAAGTTTAACCGCAAAGGACGCAAAGTACGCAAAGGGAGGACGAATTTAGAGTTCCTGTCGCTGGCCTTTGCCGTGAACAGATTTGACTGAATGCTGACTACTGATTGCTGACTGAATGCTGAACTATTGATTGCTAAACGCTCTTCACCACCCGCAAATCTTTGCCGGTCATTTCTTTTGGCTGGTCAAAACCCAACATGCCCAACACAGTGGGAGAAATATCCTGCAATGAACCTTCCGAGCGCAGCGCAAGCCTCTCCGCGTCCTGGCTTACCACAATGAATGGCACGGGATTTGTGGTGTGCGCGGTGTGTGGGCCGCCGGTGGCCGGATCGATCATCTGCTCGGCATTGCCGTGGTCGGCTGTTATGAGCATCGCGCCGCCACGTGCGCGGACAGTTTTATAGATTTCGCCCAGGCATGCGTCCACGGTCTCGACGGCCTGCACCGTGGGCGGAATCTTGCCGGAGTGTCCGACCATATCGGCGTTGGCAAAATTGACGATCACCACGTCAAAAGCAGAATCATTAGCGGCTTTGATCACGGCATCGGCAATTCCCTGGGCGGACATTTCCGGCTTCAGATCATATGTTGCGACCTTCTGCGACGGGACCAGAACGCGATCTTCACCGGGAAAAGGCTTTTCCACTCCGCCATTGAAGAAGTAGGTGACGTGGGCGTATTTTTCGGTTTCGGCAACGCGCAAGTTGCGGAGATTGTGCTCGGCCATCACGTTCGCCAGGATATTTTTCAGCGAATCCGGCTGCACCACAAAGGGCAGAGTGAATTGCTTGTCATACTGCGTCATGCAAATGTATTTCAGGTTTTTGGGGACGCGGCTGCGCGGGATGGCGGCGTCAAGCGCTTCAGCGTCAGGCAGGTCACGTCCGCCCTGCGCGGTGAGACCGCTTTCACGGGCCAGGCATCGGGTGATCTGGCGCGCGCGGTCAGCGCGGAAATTGAAGTTGATGACGGAATCATCATCGCGAATGGTGGCCACCGGCTCGCCACGATTGTCGATGCAAGTAAAAGGAATGATGAACTCGTCGGTCACGTCGCGATTGTAAAAATCCTTAACGCCCTGTACGGGGTCAATAAATCCGCCGCCTTCGGCTTTGTCCGCAACCATGGCATCAAAGGCCTTGAGCTCGCGGTCCCACTTCTTGTCGCGATCCATGGCGTAGTAGCGGCCACTCACGCTGGCGATCTTGCCGCCAAGTTCGCGCATCTTTTGCTGCAATTGCTGGAGGTAAACTGCGCCGTTGGTGGGCAGGGTGTCACGTCCGTCCATGAAGCAGTGAACATAGGTGCGATCGACGCCATTTTGTTTTGCCATGCGCAGCAGCGCATAAAGATGGTTCTGGTGGGAATGCACGCCGCCATCAGAAAGCAGCCCGAAAAGATGAAGCTGCCGCCCGCCGCTACGAGCACTTTTCATGGCTTCCAGCAATACGGGATTGCTGTAGAGATCGCCTTTTTCAATCATCAGGTCGATCTTGGTGATGTCCATGTAAACCACTCGTCCGGCGCCGATATTGAGGTGCCCGACTTCACTGTTCCCCATCTGCCCTTGCGGCAGCCCGACAAAGCGTCCGCTGGTGTGGATGAGCGTGTTGGGATATTCCGTGAGCAGACGGTCATAGTTGGGTTTGCGCGCCAAGGCAATGGCATTGGCTTTGGAAGGCGGCGCATAGCCCCAGCCATCGAGGATGATAAGAACAAGAGGACGATTCATAAGCGAATGGACCATTTTAAATGAAGGCTTCTATGTACTGCCGAGACTCGAGAAAACCTACCGCTGCTGAATGCGCAGATCTAAGGATGTTGTCCGGTCAGCAGGTTTAATGGTCTTTGACATTCGAGATGGTAATTGGAGGAACAGCCGAAGCGGAAGACGGACGGGCTACTCCTGCAAAAACACCTTTGTCTCCTGCAAAAACACCTCGAGTTGGTCATGATGCACCCAGTGGCCGGCTTTGGGGACTTTGACGAGCCGGCAATGTTGCATGGCGGAGACGCGGGGATCGTTTTCCGGCACCGGAGCAAAGCTTTCCAGTCCCCAGAAGAGCAGCGTGGGTGAGGTTATTTGTCCATAGATCTCTGAAGTGTCGGCGAGGTTGTGGCCGAAAGGGCCGATGGCGCGGGCATAGTTGTCAAATTTCCAGGTGAGGCAGCCTTCAGAATCCCAGTTGGTGCCGTGGAGCGTAAGGTGGCGAGCAACTTCGTCGCTCAGGTGCGGGTTGGCTTCTTTCATGCGCGCCATGGCGGCATCAAGGCTGGGATAAGGTTTGCGCTTGCGCTTTTCGATGTCTCGTCGAGCCTCAAGCCAATAGCGCAACCGGTTAGAAGCGGGGCCGTGCACGCGATGGGTCGGTGGGAATCCGATGCCTTCTATCGAGACAGCCTTGGTGACGCGGCTGGGATAAATGCCGGTATAATGCAGCACGATGATGCCGCCGAGCGAATGCCCGACGAGGCGGATAGGGAATTCGTTAATGATATCGAGCAGCGCGGAAAGATCGAGCACGTGCTCCGCTACGCTATACATGGCGCCAGGGGCCCAGGCGCTATTGCCGTGTCCGCGCAGATCAAGCGCATAGACGTGGTAATGCTCACGCAGCGAACGCGCTACCCAGTCCCAATTGCGCGCATGGTCAAGGCCGCCATGGACAAGCACCAGAGCGGGGTTGCCGTCCTGACCGTAGTCCCAGAATTGAAGTTTTAAACGGTCAGAATAAAAGAAGTGTGAGATTGGTTCCATGTTGGTGATTGAAAGTAACCAAGCATTCTAACCGCCGGCTGCGGTTCTTGACACACTCTTTCCGCAGACTTTAGACTCCGTTCCTCACGCGATTGCAGCTGGTCGCCGGCGGTTAGGATTTTCCGGTACGCAGTAAAGATTTTCTGGAGTCTCTTTCCCATGGAGCTGTTGATGAAACCTTGGACGTATGCGAAAAGAAGAGGAGCAATGTACCATGTCATCACGCACGATCAAAATTTTGTTAGTCCTGGCGCTGGCGGTTTGCGCGTTGGGAATGGAGGCCCAGATGTTGCCTAATCCTTATGGCCCGCCGATCACGGTGGAAAGCGCAAAGAAAGCCGCGGCAGCCGCGCTGGCGGAAGCCGTGAAAAATCACTGGGTAATGGCCGTTGCCATTGTTGATCCGAATGGCACGCTGGTCTATTACGAGAAATCCGACAACACGCAGATCGGCAGCGCGAACGTCTCCATTAATAAAGCGCGTTCCGCGGCATTGTATAAGCGCCCTACCAAGGCATTTCAGGATGCGCTGGCCAGCGGCGGCGCCGGTTTGCGCGTGATGGCACTGGAAGGCGCCGTGCCCGTGGAAGGCGGAGTGCCGATTCTTTTGGATGGCAAAATTATCGGCGCGATTGGCGTTTCCGGCGCCAATAGTGACCAGGATGGACAGTGCGCAGTGGCTGGAGCAGCGGCGATTAAGTAAATTCTTAAGCGTCCTTGCCGTTGCAAGCCAGGAGCGAGCAAAAGGCCTGCCACCGAAATTTTGAAAGGCAGGCCGATTCGTTAGGCACGTTAACGCCGCGACCAAGGCTTAACCTCATCCAGCGCCTTGCAACCTGAGCTGCTGGATCCACATCTCAGCCAGTACCCCTGGATGAGAGTGTGCCATGCTTCGCGCAAAAACTTCGTCAGTAGTTCTGCAAGATGTCCTGAAGATTTCCTTTGTTTCAATAGTTGTTTTTCTGATCGGTTGCGGCGGTGGAGCGGTTACGGCTGCCGGCAACAATGGTCCATCACAGGCAGTGATTGCTTTTGCTTCCGGTTCCAGCACCATTGTTCAGGGACAAAGCACCACGCTTAGCTGGAAAGCCACAAACGCTGTTTCATTTTCCATTTCGCCCGCCGTGGCCACAGGGACTCTTCCGCTGACAGGATCGGCCACAGTGTCGCCGGCCGCGACCACAACTTACGTCGCCACGGCGATGGATGCAAACGGCAAAGCAGCTACGAATTCAATTACCGTGACTGTGGTCCCCCAAGGCTCCGCGCCAACGATGACTTTGAGCGTCTCCCCCGGCGTTGTGGCTGCGGGACAGAGTACAACTCTGACCTGGGCCAGTACGAACTCAACTTCGGTGGCGATCACTCCCTCGATTCTGGGCGATGATGTGACTTCGATTGCGCTTTCCGGTTCCGCTGCGGTCGTGGTGCCGACTACAACCACATTCACGGCCACGGCCACTGGAGCGCAGGGCGTGACGGCATCAGCTTCAGCCACGGTAAACATTCTTGGCGTGACGCTTACTGCCAGCCCAGCAACGGTTGGTCCCGGACAGAACGCAGCGTTGAGTTGGACGAGCAGCAACGCCGCCACTCTCAGCATCGATCAGGGAATTGGCGCGGTGAACGGCCCCAGCGGAAGCCTGAGCGTCTCACCGGCAGCGACGACAATTTACACAATCACAGCCACCAACGGTTCAGCCACCGCGACAGCCACGGCAACGGTCAATGCGCCTCTGGCCGTGACTTTAAAAGCGAATCCCGCGAATATCGCGCCGGGAAGCCAATCAACTTTGACGTGGGCATCCACGGGCGCTGCATCAGCCCCAGGTTCTTTAAGCATCGATCAGGGGGTAGGCGCAGTTAGCGGCCCCAGCGGCAGCATTGCGGTTTCGCCAACGCAAAATACCATTTACACCATCACGGCCACGGACGCGCAGGGCCACACAGCGACAGCTTCAACCACGGTCAATGTTGTCACCAACGGTGGGTTGCAGGGGATCAAGCACATCATAGTGATGTTGCAGGAGAATCGTTCCTTCGATAGCTACTTCAGCGCGCTCGGGGTTTACGCTTCTGCAAAATTTCCTGGCTACCAGATCAACGCCGGTTACGATCCCACCATCATCCTTCCGCTTTTTGATGGCACTACGGGGCATCTCTTCCATGAGCCAACTGTGCGGACCGACAACCTCTCTCCATCCTGGAATGAGAGCCACTTTGATATTGATCAGCAATCGGACGGCACTTTCAAAATGGATCGCTTCGCTCTGACCAGCCATTCGGTCCCATCCGCCGATACCAAGGGCCTTCGCGCCCTGGGCCAATACGATGGTACTGACCTGCCTTACTACTACGAACTGGCCACTCAGTTCGCCACCAGCGATTCTTTCCATTCGTCACTGTTGGCCAACACAGTGCCCAATCGCCAATACATGTTCTGCGCCACCAGCCAGGGAAGGATTTTTCCATCACCCGCTGGTCACGATCCATGGACCTGCCCCACGATCTTCTCCAGTCTTCAGAACGCAGGAGTTAATTGGATTTACTACAACAAAGACGGCATTGTTCTGGCGAATTTTGACGACTATGTGAATAATGCGGCCATTCGCGGAAGAGCAAATCACAATATCCAGGAATATTTTGCTACCTTGGCCAAACCTACAGCCGATGACGATCTGCCCTCGTTTGTTTGGATCGACTCCGCTTCTGGGGGTAGCGGGCTCGACGAGCACCCTGACGCCAACATTCAAAAAGGCGCAGCTTATGTAAAGACCATCATTGACGCTCTGATGAACAGCCCCGCATGGCACGATTCTATTTTCATCCTGGCTTATGACGAAGGCGGCGGACTTTATGACCACGTGCCGCCGTTCACCGTTGTTCCTCCGGATGCGACTCCGCCGCAGCTTGGCCCCAACGATCTGCCTGGCGACTTCACGCTGAGCGGCTTCCGCGTGCCGATCATCGTCGTTTCGCCATTCGCGAAACCGCACTTTGTCTCTCATACCAACCGAGAGCTCACGTCGATACTGAAGCTGGTGGAAACCCGCTTCAATCTGCCTCCGCTCACCGCGCGCGACGCCGCGGCAGATGACATGACCGAGTTCTTTGACTTCATCAATCCGCCGGCGTTCCTTACGCCGCCAGCTTTGCCCGCCCAGCCGGTCACCGGACTGGACGACATCACCAAACAAGCTCCTCCGCAGTGATGATTGCTGCGTAGTCGGTAAAAGGCCGCAACTTACGCGTTGCGGCCTTTTCCGTCGGTTAGCATAAAAGTGAGGCGGACGGTTCCACCATATTCTTTTCCGAGCACATGGCCTCTGTGTTCCTTTGTGTCCTTTGTGGTTCAAGGTTTTGCATATTAAAATGCATTCGGAAACCTCAACCATCCATGAAAAAAGTCGTTGAACGTGAAAAGAACAAGAATTATTACCGCGTGCTCCACGTCCCCATTTGGATATGGGTGTTCTGGATTCTCCCCGGCCATCTTACCGCGGACCTTTATGCGCACGGCCCGGACCGCCGCCACTGGATATGGCTTGCCATTGTAACCGCCGTTTGCATCTGGCGCGGATTTGCCGGTCGCCTTCCCGGCGGCGAGCCCAAGCCTTACATTACGCATTACGGTGAGCCCAAACCGAATCTCTGGTATCGGGTGGTTTGCTACACTGCCGCGTGGATTGATCTGCTGGTGCCGTTCACCATCAACCTCATTGGCCTGGCTATCAACTTCTTCTTTGGCCGCTGGATCATCAACGAGCTCTTTTACAAACTCTACTACCCGCTGGCGGCTGCAATCGTGCTTGCGACGATTCTGGACTTTACGCCGCGCGCGGCCCGTTCCACCCGCGATGAGGGTGCCGAAAAAGGCTGGTTCTATGTTGCTGTTTGGACGGTTGTCCCTACCCAGCTTGCCGGCTGGGCCATGTGGCGGCTGGGAAAATATTTTGATCTTTCACCCGCTAGCCTGGGCCGTGTTCGTCTTGCCACGTTTTTGATTGTTGCAGGGGCGTTCTTCACTCTGGGATTGCTTGGCAAACTGCCGCGCAGCCAGCGTTACCACATTCCTGAAGGCGTGATCTCTGATATGCCGGTTTCCGCCGGGGCATGAACGGCGAAGCTCAATAGAAAAAAATCCAGCCGCGATTAAACGCGAAAGAGGATTTATTCGTGTGCATTCGCGAAATTCGCGACCGAATTTTCTTCAATCTGCGCTTATCAGCGTTTCATCTGCGGCAAAAATTACTTTGCCAGGCAGAACGCCACAATCGTAGCTCCGCCTTTGCCGGTCTGCTTCTCCGCTTCCGCAATCAACCGCTCTTCCACATTGTCGGGATCAGGCGACATCTCGCATTCGGCAATCTGCTTGTCCGTTGCGCCGTGATAACACAACTCGCAGACCGCGAGCCCTTCTTCCGGCCCTGACCGCACCGGCGGACCAAACG
>DASXJO010000173.1:0-3731 GCA_036497385.1 Candidatus Angelobacter sp.
GCCGGGACAAGTCACTGTCGATGCTTGTCGACATTCAACGGCGCGATCCACGAGTGACTGTGGTGGAATTTTCACGCAACTTCGGCCATCAGGCGGCCCTTACAGCTGGACTGCAGATCGCCAAGGGCGACGCCATTATGCTCATGGATGGCGACTTCCAGGATCCGCCGGAAGTTTTGCCTCGCATGGTCAAAGCCTGGAGAGATGGCGCGAAAGTAGTCATCGCAGAGCGTTCCAGCCGCGCGGAAACCGGCCTTCGCGGCAAGCTCTTTCCCTTGTTCTACAAAGTCATGGGCCTGATCTCGGATTTCCCCATTCCTCTGAACGCGGGGATTTTCGGCCTGCTGGATCGTCAGGCAGCCGATGCCATCAACAATCTCACCGAAGGTAACCGCTATCTTCCCGGCTTGCGCGCATGGGTCGGATTCCCCACGGCAATTGTGTATTACGAGCGCGCCGGGCGAGCTGCGGGCGAAGCCAAACAAACGCTCCCCAAGCTCTTCAAGTACGCCATGGACGCGATTTTCAGCTTCAGCTATAAGCCGTTGCGGCTGGGAATGGTTCTTGGCGGAATCGTGCTGGCCTTTACGCTGTTTCTCTCTCTCGTGAATTTAGGAAATACCGTATTTCATCTCAAATATTTCGGCATAATCCCCGGCGCAGGACACATTGGCACTCTTCTCGCCATACTATTTTTGGGGAGCGTCCAACTCATTTGCACGGGATTGCTGGGCGAATACATTGGCCGGATTTACGATGAGGTTCGCCGCCGTCCGCTTTATCTGGTGCACAAGCTTCATCAGTCAGAGGCGGAAGGCGTTCTGATTTACAAAACCGAGAAAGTGCTCGCCGCCGTTCAAGACTCAGCCGCATAACCGCTGTTCCGATTCTTCGCAGCAGCCGCTCCGCTGAGCTTGGGGCGGCTTTGCACGGGTAAGTTACTTAGTTCGTCGCTTCAGACATCGCCTCCGGCCGCAATTTTAGCGGGCTTCCCTGACATTTCAATCGTAGTACCAGCCTAAGCGTGAAATCCTAGCGAATTAAGGAGTCTCCTGATACATCCAGAGTAGATGCAACCGTAACCTCTGCTCCTCAAGCCAAGCACCCTAGACCTGAAGGAGTACGATAGTGAAAAACACTATTCGGTTATTGATTGCGACCCTGACTCTGGCCACCGCATCCTTTGCGGGAGTCACGGTAAGCTCCCCCGCAACCGGATCCGCCGCAGGGTCCCCAGTCCACTTCGTCGCCTCTGCAACATCCACTCATCCAGTTACAGCCATGAGAATTTATGTGGACAACCTGAGCGTTTACCTGGTTTCTGCAAGCAGCCTGAACACCTCTGTGACAATGTCGGCCGGCACTCACAGCGTTGTTGTTCAAGCCTGGGACTCGACCGGAGCGGTTTTCAAAACACCATTCAGTCTGACGGTGAGCGGCAGCGCCCCGACTCCCACGCCCACTCCAATTCCAACCCCAGCGCCGGGCCTCCCCGCCCCTCCTTCAACTGCTGTAGTGAAAAGCAATATCCAACAGATGCCTAGCTGGGATAGCTGCACGGTTTGCGCTGGCGCCAATGCCGCTGGTCCGGTGGCCACATACTCCATGGTGGAAAACCAGGCGTCCCCTTCGCTCACCGCTCACTCTGCAAAATTCAGCATCAGCGGTACCACGCCCTACTCTGACGCTCTCTGGTGGAAACAGCTTGGAGCGGCAGATACTGCCACCCACCTGAAGTACGACGTGGATTTCTATATCACGAACCCAGGCGTGTCACAGGCCTTGGAGTTCGATAACAACCAGTCGAATGCCGTGCACAAATTCATCTACGGCACACAATGCAACATCAAGGGCGGCCACTGGGACGTCTGGGGCAATGCAGCCGGAAATTGGCTTACGACCGGGATTGCCTGCTCAGCTCCAAGCGCTTTTGTGTGGCACCATCTCACCTGGGAATTTCAGCGCACTTCCACCAACGTGATCTTTGTCGGGTTCACTTATGACGGCGTCACGCACTATGTAAACCGCAGCTATCCGGCCCGGGCCTCGGGTGTCCATGAAATGAATGTGGCCTTCCAAATGGACGGGGATTCCGCCATGCACGCCTATTCCACGTGGTTAGACAGAGTCACTCTCACATACTGGTAGAGTTCTAGCAGGGTTAAGGTCGGGCATTTCAGAGAGAACTTGCCTCAGGAACTCTGGTTAATGTGAAGAACGATTAACATTCATGAACACGAAAGGAGCGGATTTGATTCCGCTCCTTTTGCTTTTTGGGACTAAGTAGCTGTCGTAATCACCTAGTAGTTCGCGATTTTTGCTTTCTCGCGCGGCAGGTCGAAAAGGGTTGAAGCAGAGTAGATCGGCCGTTACTCTCAGCTTCGGCCGTTGGAAATGGCGGCTAACCAAAACCCCTGGAGTAAAAAGTAGTGATAGTAAATAAAACAACCAAAAGCATGTCCATTCTCGCAGTTGCGCTGTTCCTTTTGGCGGCCGCCTCGCTTCCTTCATCCGCCCAGACAGTCAAGAGTCAGATCCAGAGAATGAGTGGATGGCAAAATTGTGTGGCTTGTGCTGGCGCCAACGCCGCCGGTCCCGGAGCATCCATCTCAACAGCGACTACCTCATCGCCCTCTATGAGCGGCGTATCCAGAGTTTTCTCCATAGCCAGCAGCAACCCTTACGCCGATGCCCTGTGGTGGAAGCAGCTCGGCGCAGCTAACGGTGCTTACAATCTTAAGTACGACGTGGACTTCTACCTGACTGCGCCTCAGAACGCCCAGGCGCTCGAATTTGACAGCAACCAGGCCAACGGGCACAGGCGCTGGATCTTCGGCACGCAGTGCAACATAGCCGCAGGCCAATGGGATGTCTGGGGCAACGCTAATGGCAACTGGATTCACACCGGCATTCACTGTTCCATGCCCGCAGCTTATAAATGGCACCATCTGACATGGGAATTCAAGCGCAACGGCAACTATGTTGATTACATTGCCCTTACGATTGACGGCGTAAAGCACTACGTCAACCGCAATTACACCTCAAGGGCCTCCAGCGTAAACGAGCTGAACGTGGCAATCCAGCTTGATCTGAAGGGCAACCATGCAGCCTACAAAGAATGGGTTGATAACGCAAAGCTCACCTATTGGTAAACCGAGTTTGTTCCTGTCGGCTCAGCTCCCGGGTTTCAGGCCCGGGAGCCTTTTTTTCTTCTCATTAAAATTCCAGTTCCCTTTTTATTCGCTACATGATAGAAATATAAAAGCGAGTCCCCGCAGCAAGGGAAAATCCACCAGTGCCGCTGAAGGCATGGCTCCTCCTTTTTAGGGAGATGCCGCATGGAGAAAATGAATGGCCGATGAAAGACAGGAAAAAACCAGGGCGATAGATCTTGCGCTCTCTCAAATAGAAAAGCAGTTTGGCAAGGGTTCCATCATGCGGCTGGGGAGCAAGGAAGCCATTGTCCCCATCGCGGTAATCTCTACCGGCTCCATCTCCTTTGACGCCGCTCTGGGCGTGGGCGGCTTCCCGCGCGGACGCGTAGTTGAGATTTTTGGCCCGGAATCCAGCGGCAAGACCACAGTGGCCTTGCAGGTAATCGCCGAGGCGCAGAAAACCGGCGGTATGGCGGCCTTTGTGGACGCCGAACACGCTCTTGATCCCATTTATGCCCGCAAGCTCGGCGTGGACGTCGACAACCTGCTGGTGGCCCAGCCCGACTATGGCGAGCA
>DASXJO010000174.1:0-4944 GCA_036497385.1 Candidatus Angelobacter sp.
TGTCGGCGCATCGCCAGGACCGTTCATGATGAAGATCGGCAACAAGCCTAGACCATTGGGATCGCGCGGCCGGTTGATTTCAGGACACTGCGGATCGTCCATGCCGGTCAACGTGAAGCCGGCGGGAGCAACCAGAACATAAGGATCAGGAACGCCCGGAATGCCAAGCTCGTTGTTATATGTTCCGGGAGGCGTGACCGGTACGCACATGGGATAGCCCATCGCGGTGCGGACTGTCGGGTTACCCTGATCTACTTCCATGCGCGGATCAGGCGATTGTCCGGCGCTATAGCGGCCCTTGGTGATGATCACGCCTGTTGGCGAGCCGTCAGGATTAGGAATGTTGATGGTGATTTTCGGATCATTGAGCTGGATTCGGTGGCCAGCGACATAGAGCATGCCGTTGGCATAGTCGATCTTTTCAATGAAGCCTGAAATTGTGTTGAGCGGGTCCTGGGCGATACGAATAATGCCGGCAATGTGCTGTCCATTGACGATGTTGGCGTCAATGCCGACTTCATACGTGCCAGGGAACCTCACCGTGTCGGCCATCGCCAGGCCGCTTTCCTTCACGGCGTCTGTCTGGTGAACGTTCGGATTGAACTCGAACATTTCTTCCCAGGTCAGAAACGTGTTCGGGAAAACCACGATGGTCCCTTGCGGCACACGAATCAACTCGTCATTCACCTGGATCCAGCCGCCCGTCATCTTGCAGCCATCAGGCAGCGGCGGATTATCAGGCGTGGGAGCTGGATTGTCATCCTTGTTGCACAGCCCTGGTGAGTCGTCCAAAGAGGCATATTGAATCTGCCCCGCGGGAAAAACGCCAGCCGGTATGGTCTGGTAAGCCGGCATGATTGCCGCTGGCGGAGGAACTACCGCCGGCGCTGGAAAGGGGACCGGATTCAGGCTCTGGGCTGACATGCTTGCGCCCAGCACCATCATCAGCAACAGCAGAACACCCGCTACCCTCAGAATATTTTTTGTTTGCTCGAAACCCGTCATTTTGAAGCTCCTTCCGTCGTGTTCCTTCAATTTCGTTACCGTGCTCTGCCTTGCTGATAGGGGGAAATCTTCTAGCTCTTGCTGTACCGCTGTGTTCCGGAAATTAATTGGACCCATTTGTCACCCCCAGTAGGTTTTCCAGGAATGTCGGCAATGGTTTGCCGCCATTTTTTCCCACCGCTGGAATTTCCATGAACTGGTTCGTGGCCTGGCCCGGATGTTTTGGATCCGGCGTCACCGGATAGCCATTCCCGCTCTTCGGGTGACCATTCGGAGCAAGCAGTTGTGGGTGATCGAAAGGCGCTGCCTGACTTACCGTGCGCAGATCGGTCAACCCATTGCGCAGGAAATCAACCAGGTCCGTCTTGTCCTGAAGCGTCAGTCCCAGGTTGTCGATGTCGGCATCCATGTACTGATGTTCTTCACCGAAGGTATTGAAGTCGCCGCCTCGGTCGTAGAACTCAACCACTTGTTCCAACGTCAACTGGCTGCCATTGTGGAAATAAGGAGCGGTCAGCGCGATATTGCGCAGTTGCGGCGATTTAAAGAAGCCGCCTCGCGCTGTTTCGTCGCCGCAATTTAGTGGCGCCATGGAGATGCCGTCTCCAGGACGTCCCGGGATCATGATTGCCTCGCTAGGATCATTGCAAACGCGCTCTCTCAGATATTCCGATTGCGAGAGCGACTTCCCTGCCACCGGATCTGTGCCTGCCAGTCCGCCATCTTCCGCGGTTGGCCGTACTCCGATGTGGTAGTAGCCAGTGTCATAGACCCGAACCTGCATGTCCGCCATAATCATTCGTTCTGCGGGGCCTACAGTGCTCACCGTGCCGACCGATGCATTGGAAAGTTCCGGTCCGCCGTGGCAGTTCACGCAACGCCCTTTTGTCTGGAACAGAAGCAGGCCGCGCAATTGGCCCGTGGTCATTGGCGTAGCGCCAACGGAGTAGCTGATCTTGATTGGAAAGGTGCTGACCGGCGGCATTCCGAATTGCACCGTAAGCGTGCCGCTGGCGTAATCAATGGTTCCCTGGTCAAGACCTACACCCATCACGCGTCCATCGCCGTAGTCAAAGGCGTATGCCATTTCCTGGTCGGTGAAGTCGGCCAACGGATCAAGCCCGATAATCGACAGCGAATAGGGCTGAATTCCCGGCTCCAGTTGAATCGTGTAGCTCTGTTTATTGTTGTCGCCGATGAGCGTGTACGTCTTCTGCTGCTCCATGTATTTATCGAAAGGCGTCTGATCGGCGATCAATGTGCTCTCATACATCTGGATAGCAACTCCCCAGAAGAGCGAGAAGTTGTATTCCATCTGGCTGTAGTCGTCCGTGCCGGATGGGCATGTTTCAAACGCGGCGGGATCCACGTTCGTCACTGTGCTGCCGTCGGCTGCGGTGCAGATGTGACGGGAGAACTGCCACCATTCCGGCAAGAACGCCTTCTGGATTAAAGCCGAGTAAGTAGTTTTAAGACCCTTGCCGGGGGCATTGGAGTGAATTCCCAGAACGCTGTCGGTGGGGTCCACCAACTGCTGGGCCAATGGCACGCGGGCCAGAAGCTTTTTTCCCACTTGGTGGAAATTGCGATCATCGGCCGACATTTCAACGCTGCTGAGAATCGGGCCCAGAGACTGCGAGCACAGAGCGGAGTTCGCCATGCCGACGTGGGCTGGACCAAGCTTTCCGTCAGTGCCCAACACCAGCAGGTGCAGTGAGCTGTCACGCGCGCCAAACGGGTTCGCGCCATTGCAAACGTTCTGTGCCCGGCCATCCCAGAAATTGCGAAAATTAAAAACTGCATTCACCGCGCTCGGCGTGTTGCGGCCGGTTACTCTGCGGGTATTGATTCGCTGAGTCGGGTCTCTCTCACTGGGATAAGAAAAGACCGGATCAATCGACACAGTCGTGGATTCGACGCTGCTGGCGTTGGCATCTTTACTGCCTGTGGCGCTTCCTTTATTGCCGTTCGGCTGCGTCGGGCCTCCGCCTTTACCGCTGTTCTGTTTCGACTGGTGATTGGACGTGTTTCCCGGACCTTGTTCGGCGCGTAGCAGGCCGAGATTACTGTTCCCGTCGTCGTCGCCTCGTGCAGAGGCATTATTGGTCTGACTAGGGCTGTTATCAGGATCGCCGCCCTTGCTGACCGTAATCCGGTCATTGGTAAGGCCGAACTCTCCCTGGGAACCAGAGACATCATTGATGTCGGAAATTACGCTGAAGCGGTCTTTTACGTCGGCCACTTTACGGAATGGGAAATCGCCATCGTGGTAGCCGCCGAAACCTGCGTTAACAGTTCCTGCCTTGTAGTGGTAGTTTGGTCCTAGTGAGCCATTAGCGGAGACGCCCAACTGGAAGCTGTTATCGCTGCCTGCCTGCCCAGGATTCACCTGGTTGATGGCGCGGCTATCTGCTCCCGCGTTGAAGTGGCAACTGGCGCAAGCCTGTATATCGTCACTGCCGGCCTGCATGTCCCAAAATAAAGCTTTGCCCAGTTCAATTGCCGCTGTCTTATCGGCAAGTATCCCTTCCATCCCGAACACCGCAGGAACTGGAACTGTCGATAAAGGAGCAAGCGGACGGAGAGGAATTACCATTCCTTGTTCGGGCAACCCGCCGCCGCTCTGCGCGCGCACATGGGCAAAATATCCAACGGCCACGGTGATTGCGATTACCCAAATAAAAAGGCGCACAAAAGCCAGAGTCCCGGAAGACGCTTTCATTGTTGATCTCCTCAGAGTCGTCGTTAGTCTGCTGGCGCTCGGCACACTTCTAGCCCGGACGCACAGGTGACTGTCTTAAAAGTTGTGGTGTGATCTCTTGCCGGACAAAACTTGTCGCAGCAAAGCGATCAAGGGTTGCGCGTGGCGGTTTTCGTCATTCCCGGCGGCAAAAATCAAAGGCGGTTCAAGCTGATAACGAAACTATGTTAGCTTGATGTGGCTGCCGCGCTCATTCGCGAGCAGAAACGTGCCTTGATGCCTGGGCTATTACTGACGAAAAAAGAGAGAGAAGGGGGCCTGGGGTTAGCGCCTGAGTGGAACGAGAAGTTGCGGTGACTCTTTGTCACGCAATGGAGCGGATGCAAAATTGTTCGAAGCCAGCAGTTCGAGAGAAGCCGGTTGCTCATCGCGAACCTGATGAGTCGCCGCCGTCGAATGTGGCTTGGGAATCTGAATGCTTTTCTTGCTGGGAACAACACCATTGAACTCGATCGTCACCGGAGGAGTGCTCTCGTCGCCGTCTGCGTCATACGAGAAGCAGACCATGCTTGCTAGCCCTGAGAGCAGGAGCATCATGGCTAGCACCGCGCAACGAAAACACCTTGTGAGAAATGAGTTCATAAGTTGTAACAATGGTCGTCGCAGACCACTGCGGCGATGAGTCATTCTGCTCAAGTGACATTAAGGGGGGCTTAACCGCTAATTAGACTTCTTAATTTTTGGGGTGATGGCCCAGGGGTAGGGCATTCAATAATACAAAGGAAGGTCTTTGGCTCTAGGAATGAAGGCAGTTGAGCGGTTTGAGAGGTGTGATGGAGTCCCGGTCAGTCTCAGGAGTGTCCGGCTAGAGCCAACAAATCAAGCGTATTTCAGCGCACCAAGAAAACTACAAAATGGTTTTTCTTTGATGTTCTATAGCCCGACGACGGGCAGTAACAATATCCATGCGTTATCTCCCTGAACGTGCCATCCTGAGCCGAGCACACCATGGTGGTAGCAAATCTTGCGCATGAAGCGCGAAGGCCGAAGGATCGGCTCCGCCGCTCTTTGGAGCAACATTTCAGCCTGAATGGGCCGTTGCTTCAAGTTCCGCTTCATTCAAAGGTGGCATTGCTCGCTTGATGCAGCCGAGCTAATCCTTCCGGTCTCACGGAACTTGGTGGGATGCAGAGCCCGGAACTCGTTTAAATAATGAAGCGATCGGCGGCTGCAGGAGC
>DASXJO010000175.1:0-1809 GCA_036497385.1 Candidatus Angelobacter sp.
ACGATCTCTGCCCCTGCGGCTCAGGACGCAAATTTCAAGAAATGCTGCCTAACTTCAAAGCGCTATGACGGCGTGAACCGAAACTACTTCACTAGATAATAAAAGGGGCATCGGTGCAAACCGGTGCCCTTTTGATCGCGATTCATTTTGATCGATCAGCTAAACCTTCTCCGGTGCTCCTTCAGAATGCATTTATCCATCACCACAAAAATTCCTGCTTTGCGCGCCTTCTCCGCCGCTTCTTCATGAATCACGTCTTCCTGCAACCAGATTGCCGGCACTTTCAGCCTGATCGCCTCATCCACCAGCTCTGGCACGTACTCAGGCCGCCGAAACACGTCCACCATATCGATTTTCTCTTCAATCTCGCCGAGCGACGCAACCGCCTTTTCACCCAGCGCCCCCTTAATGGACGGATTCACCGGGATAATTTTGTAGCCGTGGCTCTGCATGTAAGCGCTCACGCCATAGCTTGGACGCAGCGGGCTATCTGAAAGGCCCACAACGGCAATCGTCTTGGTGCGCTTGAGTAGTTCGCCAATCTCGTCAGTCGCGGTTATTTTCATGGTGTTCACAGATACGTTCTCCAAAAAAGCAGCATTCTATTCAGAAGCTTGTCATTGGTCTAACGGTTTGTCATTGACGGCCATCACACTCGAATATCGTGGCGGCTATTCCTTTTTCGACCCGCCTCGCGTCGCCTTCTCCGTATACAGCTTGGCCGCCACTTTACGGATGGTGTCAGGGACATTCTTGTTATGCCGCAGACTCTTCAAGTCATAAACGTGGAGCGTTTTGACCAGGGTCAGCGAAATATCCAATGGGCATCGCGGATTATTGGCCAGATTGCGCACCACCGGATAAAGCTTAAGGAAACGGCGTTGGCGCGCGATCTCGCGAAAAACGTTCTCCTGCAGGTTTTTGGATCCCGCAAACGATTCCGCTTCGGCATCGGTCAGTTTAGGGGAGTTCAGTACGGCATTCTGTACCAGGCGCGCCGTGTCCCGAATCAACAATGCCCGTTCTTCTTTTCCTCCGATAAATCCCAGTTTGATTCGCTGACCCACGTTTAACTTGGAAACCCGCTGGAATACGGTAAGCTTTTTCTGCTCTGCAGCGTCAAAATCGTCAGGATTATCCAGAGGAAGCCCTCGCGCGGGAACGCCTTGTGCCGCTCGTGCCTGAGCGCCAACCGAAGCGACGGCGGCTGCCGACTCTTCTGCCTCTTCCCCAATACTCGCTTGCGCGCCTGCGGCTGTGGCTTCGGCCGCGGGCTCTTCATCCTTTACCAACTCAAACGGCTTGCCTTCTTCCGCGGCAATTGCAGCGGCATGTTCCCGCTGAAATACTTCTAATGCAGCGGCAGATTCGGGATCGGGCACAACTTCAAATTCTTCCAGCGTCGGCTCCGTCTGCTGTGAAATAAGCTCCGGTTCAGGATGCCCGCCCTGTAACTCCTGCGCTTCCTCCGGGGTCAGGTTTGCGTTTCCCAGCAGCGCCTCCACTACCCCCGGCATGCTTCGCGCGCGAGCGCTGGCCAGCAGCATCTTTACCGTCTCACGGGAAGCGGTGTCGGCGAGTTCCATCAGCAGATTTTCCGGGATCGCTGGATTGTCGATGAGCGTCGGCATCAGCACCGGACGTCGGTTTTCCGGCTGCCAGTAATAAAGCAGGACCTCAGGGGTCGCAGTATCTTTGCTAAGGACTTCCAGCGCGGATTGCGCGTCCCATCCTGCCAGCGTCATGCGCGCATCCTGTCCAAATAGCGGGTGCTGAGCCATGTACACCAGCACTTCCAACGTCTCGTCG
>DASXJO010000176.1:0-8074 GCA_036497385.1 Candidatus Angelobacter sp.
TGTCCTGTGCAATGCCGCACCAGGGAATTCTCACGACAAACCTCCGAGCGCAAGTTCTTCGGAGCTTTGCTTGAAAGACAACGCTGTCGCCGCGACGATGAAGCGCCGTTAGGCGCGACCACAAGTTAGCCCAGTGCGGCCCGAGGCGCGCTTGCGCGCTGAAGGGGTAAGCGCTGGGTAGGCGAGAATTATCCTCGAGCCCCGGCGGGGCGACACAATGAATCCAGCCCGCAACCATGTGCTCAAAAGACACGACTAATCTCCCCCAGAAATCGTGGACCGCAGGCGCCCTCGCCTGCGATGCTGAACATTGCGCTGCAGGACATCTTCAGAGCACCAAAAAATCTCTCCCCCTCGACCTGTCATTCCGAGCCGAAGCACAGAACAATTGATCGCGGCACTTACAATCCCGAGCACGCTGGCGAGGGAACTGCTCCGCTGGGGTGCTCCCAACTCTCTAAGCTTTCCGCCAGAGAATAGATAGAACTGAATTGCTGCTTCAATTTTGTTCGGATTTGTGCGTTCGGCAATGAGTTTGTCATAAACATCCCGCGCTGATGGAAATCCAAGTCGATCAACAGCCCTATCCGGCTGAAGTCATAAGAGGTTTTACCCTGAGCAACATCCTATCGAGGCGGTGCATTAAGAATGCCTTGATCAAATATTGAACTAAACAAAATCTTATCTATTCAACCTATAGACATTCTGGCCAAGTTGATTAATAATCCGAGGCTCCGCACCCCCCATAGCTGTTGAGCTTTTACTTCCGAAGGGAAATCCATGCGCCGCCGGCACTCCTTTTTGGTTTCAGGAAATCTTTCGTTCATTTGTTTGTCTCTCATTGTCTTCTCTTTGGCTGGCTGTGGCGGCGGTAGTATCGGAACATCCAAGCCCATCGCAACATCCCTAGCTCTGCCTGTAGCAACGGAAAGTAAAGTTTCCGTTGCTTCACCGACTTCGACGCCAGCCCCTACTGGCTTCGTCCCGGCAATCACGCCACTGAACTTTGACGCTGGAAACACAGCTTCCGCCGCGTTCATTGGGCAAGCCACAATTTCCGGCTTAAGCTTTGTGCCGGTGACACCCTGCCGCATTGCCGATACGCGCAACCCGGCCGGGCCGTTTGGCGGGCCTTTTCTGCACGGCCAGGCAGCCGGCAGAGCGTTTGCCATCCCCAGCAGCGCCTGCGGAATACCGAATACCGCGCAGGCGTATGCACTGAATATGACAGTTGTCCCGCACGGCCCGCTTGGGTTTCTGACGGCGTTTCCCTGCGGACAGCCGCAGCCGCTCGCATCCAACCTCAATTCCATTGATGGCCGGGTCAAAGCGGTTGCCGCTATCCTGCCCGCGGGAACCAACGGAGCCGCATGTTTTTTTGCCTCTCAGGACACGGAGTTGGTCCTGGACATCAACGGGTATTTCGTGCCGGACACCGACGCGACCGCCATGTCTTTTTATCCCATGGCGCCATGCCGTCTGGTGGATACCAGACTGGCAGCAGGTCCGCTCGGCGGCCCATCTCTTGCGGGCAATGCGAGCCGAAACTTTCCGCTGCTGACGAGTCCCTGCAACATTCCGGCGACAGCACGAGCGTACTCACTGAACTACACCGCAGTGCCGAAGGGACCTCTTGGCTTTCTTACCACCTGGCCTGCCGGAAGCACTCAACCGTTGGTTTCAACCTTGAACGCGATTACCGGCGCGGTTACAGCAAACGCTGCAATCGTGCCTTCAGGGACCAACGGCGACATCTCAGTGTTTGTGACACAGGCTTCGGATCTGGTGATCGACGTGAACGGATATTTTGCTCCGCCGGGGCCGGGAGGATTGTCGCTGCATAATCTGACGCCCTGCCGCGTGCTGGATACGAGAAATCCGGCGGGTTCGCTGCCATTCAATGGAGCGAAGGACCTGAACGTGTCTGCCGCATCCTGTGGCGCGCCTGCTTCGGCGCAATCGTATGTAGTGAATGCGACGGTGGTGCCCCCTGGTCCTCTTGGATTTGTGACGTTATGGCCCCAGGGCGCTGCTCAGCCGCTGGTTTCAACCCTGAATGCCATTGACGGCGCCATCACTTCCAACATGGCGATTGTGCCCGCGGCGAATGGATCCATCAGTATCTTTGGATCGAACCCGACGCACCTGGTCATGGATATTTCCGGATATTTCATAGAGCCCCCAACTGGCCCGCCGCCGACAATCACCCAAATGACGCCTGGCTCAGCGGTGGCAGGCAGCGCCGCGTTCACCATGACTCTAACCGGCACAAACTTTGTGCCCGCATCCGTGGTGCAATTCAATGGGAGCACGCGCACAACTACATTTACATCCAGTACACAACTGCAAGTGCCCATCACCTCCGCTGACGTGGCGAGTGTGGGCATGGCCCATGTAGCGGTTGTGAACCCGCAGGCAAACGGCGGCATCTCCGCAGCCTCCACATTTCTGGTGGGCAGCGCGGGTGGACCCGGCTTTGCCGTTGCTGTTGTGAATCAGCGAGCGCAGAGACTTCTATACGATTCCCTTCGCCAGGTGATTTACGCCGCAGTACCGAGTGACCCAATCCCCAATGCAAACACGATCAGCGTCCTCGACGTAAACACTCTTGCGATTACCTCCGCCCGGCCCGCGGGAGTGAATCCCAACGCTCTGGCAATATCGGATGATGGTCAATTTCTCTACGCTGGTGTGAACGGCTCGGTGCAGCGCTTTACCTTGCCTGCGCTTACGCCGGACATAAGCTATGGATTGGGCTCGGATTTTCTCGGGCGGCCTCATGTTGCCCTCGATGTGCAGGTAGCACCCGGCGCGCCGCACACAACGGCCGTTACGCGCGGCAGTGTGAGCTTCAGTCCATCTGTCGATGGCCCGCTAACGATCTTTGACGATGCCACGCCGCGTCCAGTAGTGCCGAGCGGTGTCAGACTTTGCGATTCGCTAGAGTGGGGCACCGACCCGGCAACGTTATTATGTTCGAATACGGAAGACAGTGGAGCGGACCTGTTCCTGCTGACCGTGGACGCTAACGGAGTCTCTCTCAAGCAAGACGTTCAGGGAGCGGGTGGCTCCAGGATCCGCTATGACCAGGGCACAAACGTCTTTTATGGCGAGAACGGCAACACCGTCAATAGTTCCGGGCTTCCGGTCGGGAATTTCAATACCTTTGGAACAATGGCGCCCGATTCAAGTCTCAACAAGGCGTTCTTCATTCCGTTTGGGGCGACCGCGATCACTTCATACAATCTCCGCCACTTCACTCCCATAACTACCATTAACATTCCCGGTATTAATGGTTTTGCCCGCAATCTCATTCGCTGGGGACAAAACGGATTGGCGTTTACGACCGATTCCGGCCAGATTGTTCTGGTAGCAGGAAATTTCTTGGATCCTATCGCGGTGACGCCACCGGCTCCGATAGTGGTGCCAACGCCCGCTCCCACCCCGACTCCAACCGCTCAGACGCCCACAATCAGCTCACTCAGCCCAAGCGGAACAATAGCGGCCAGCCCGAGCTTCACGATTACGGTGAATGGCACAAACTTTCTCAACAATTCCGTGGTGCAATTCAATTCCACGGCGCTGGCCACTACCTTCGTCTCCACCACACAGCTGCAGGCAGCTGTGCCTGCAGGACAGATTACATTTGCCGGAGTTGCTCACGTAGTTGTCGCAAACCCCGCGGCATCCGGCGGCAATTCAAGTTCAAGCTCTTTCCTTGTTGGAACAAGTCAGATAAATGGCAATACGGTTGCGGTGTTCAACCAGCCCTCAAACGACATAGTCTTTGATCCCTTGCGTCAGGTTATTTATCTGACAGTTCCAGTAACAGCACCGAACGGGAACAGCATAGGTGTCTTTGATTTAGATACGGGTACAGTCATAGGGTCACAATTTGCCGGAAGCAACGTAAACTTATTGGCGATCTCCGACGACAACCAGTTTCTATATTCATCTCTCGACGGAGCGGTGGGAGTGCAACGCTTCAATTTGTCAGGCATCTTGCCTGACATTGAATTTTCTGTGGGAGGAGATTCCTTTATCGGCCCGCACATCGCGTTGGACGTGCAGCCTGCTCCGGGTCAGCCGCATACAGTTGCCGTTTCAACCGCGGCGGAAGGAGGTATCAGCGTCTTCGATGATGCAACTCCACGGCCGACGTCATTTTCCACTTTTGTGAGCAACCTTGCCTCCCTGCAATGGAGCCCCGATGGGACGCAATTGTTTGCCGGCGGGGCGGACCTGGTAAGGCTAGCAGTCAGTCCCTCTGGAGTTACGCAAAACCAGACGTTCTCAGGATTGTTCGGCAGCGGACGTCGAATCCACTTTGATAGCGCCACAGCGGCCATCTATTCAGATGGAGGGCGGATTGCTGATCCCGTGACGGGTTCACTACTAGGTACCTTCACACCGCCGGGGCAGAGCTTCAACTTCAGTTCGCCGCTCATGGTCCCTGATTCCGCTCTGAATGCCGCCTTTTCGCTCAACGGCGCCACTCTCAACGTGTTTAACCTGAGGCAGTTTACAGCGGCAGGTTCCCTCACTGTTCCATCCCTGGCCGGCGGACCGCTGCGCCTAATCCGTTGGGGACAAAATGGACTTGCCTGGAATACCACCGGAGGTCAGCTTGTGCTGCTTGCAGGGCCCATCGTCGGCCCGCTTCCTAACAACCCACCCACGCCTGTGGCCTTGCCGATCCCCGCTCCCACTCCTGCGCCAACAGCGGCAACGCCGCAGATTGCTTTACTCAATCCGAGTTCCGCGATCTCAGGCGGAGCAGCGTTTACGTTGACGTTGAATGGCTCCAACTTTAACCCCGCAGCTGTTGTGAAATTCAATGGCACGTCGCGGACTACCACTTTCATTTCGAGTACGCAGTTGCAGGCCGCGATCAGCGTGAGTGACATAGCTTCACGTGGGGTTGCCACAATCACGGTTGCAAATCCAGTCGCCAACGGTGGCACCTCGGCTGGTTCTACGCTGTTCATCGGGACTTCGCCGGGAACAAGCACAACGGGAGCGGGTTTTGCGGTCACGGTGCTCAACCAGCCGGCAAACGACATTATCTTCGATGCGCCAAGCAACGTCATTCTGTTCTCATCGCCCAGCAGCGACGCAGTTCATGGCAACACCATTTCTGCGCTCGATCTGGCCTCAGGAAGCATCATCTCTTCATTGTTTGCGGGCAGCGAGCCAAATGTACTGGCGCTGTCAGCAGATAATCAATTCCTCTATTCCGGCATCGATGGGGCCGCACGCGTACAGCGACTGAATCTGCCCGCGATGACGAAAGACATCGGCTTTTCGCTCGGCATTGATTTCTCTGGCGTGAATACCGCCCGCGAGGTGCAAGTGGCGCCAGCGCTTCCTCATACAGTTGCCATTTCCAAGGTATCGTCGTTCGGATCCGGAGCAGTGCAGATTTTCGATGATAGTGCTGCTCGTCCACAAGCAACATTCAACCCAAGTTCAATCCAGTGGGGAAGCGATGCAACCACTCTGTTTTCCCTGCCGGGTTTCGGGGGCGGAAACCTCATCACCTATACCGTGGATGCGAATGGTCTAACGCAATCGCAAAACTTCCCGGGTGTTTTTGGCAATGGGCCGGAAATTCATTTTGATTCCGGAACAAAGTCGATCTACTCGGACGACGGCCATGTCGTGGATCCCTCAACCGGACTGCCGCTGGGCAATTTCAACACCAGCGGGTTCATGGTCACGGACCGGACGCTGAATAAAGCGTTCTTTCTACGACAGCCCGTGGCTGGTTCAGTAAGCATTGATGCCTACGTATTGAACCGTCTCACGGCGGCAGGTTCCATTAATATTCCGGGAATTACGGGCACGCCGAAGCGCCTTATTCGCTGGGGACAGAACGGCCTTGCATTCAACACCACCGGCGGACAGCTGGTACTTGTTGGCGGCAATTTCCTGGATACGGCCTCAACGGCACTTCCTCCATCGCCAACACTGCCCGCGCCTACACCGACTCCTGCAGTGAATGCGCCCGTCATCACGGCCCTGAATCCCGCTTCCGCCAGCGCGGGGGGAGCGCCATTCACGCTCACGGTGACCGGCTCCGGTTTTGATCCGGCCGCGCAAGTGCAGTTCAACGGAAGCTCGCGGACGACTACTTTCATCTCCAGCACGCAGTTGCAGGCGGCGATCACAAGCGGCGACATAGCTTCCATCGGAGCAAGCAGAGTTACTGTCGTCAATCCGGTCGCAAACGGCGGGGCCTCCGCCGCGTTTACCTTCTTTACCGGGACGGCGCAGGTGAACGGCGTTTCCATTGCCGTTCTGAACAAGGCTTCCAAAGACATCGCGTATGATCCCGCGCGACAGCTGATCTATGCCACAAGTGCCAATAATGATGCCAATGGCAACAGTGTGGCGGTACTCGACCTGTCCACGGCCAGCTTCATCGGCTCACAGTTTGCCGGCAGCAATCCGAATCTGCTGGCCCTCTCAGACGACAGCCAGTTCCTCTACGCCGGAATCGATGGCACGAGTTCAGTCCAGCGCTTTACTTTGGCTTCTCTTAGCTCACCCGACATCCGCTATTCCGTTCCGGCAAGTATTGGCGGTGGGCTTTCCACGGCCTTCGATCTCCAAGTGGCTCCGGGAGCGCCACACACAACTGCGGTTGTGCCGAAATCGTTAATCAACCCCTCCTCTAACGAACCATTCAGCATCTTTGATGACCTAACGCCACGGGCGAGCACGGGGCTTCCGGTTTCCGCGCTGGCGTGGGGATCTGATGCCAGTTCGCTCTTTGGTACTGCATTTTCTAATCTGCTTACGTTCTCGGTCGCGCCCAGCGGCCCTGTTCAGACCAACACTTTCAATGGCGTCTTGGGATTCGGCAAGATCCATTTCAACAGCACCACGCAACGCGTATATTCGGAAGGCGGTCAGGTTGTTAACCCTTCCACCGGTGCGCCGTCTGGGATCTTCCAGAGTTCCGGCCCCATGGTGTCTGACGCTGCCACCAATACGGCGTACTTTGCCAGCCAGCAAACTGGGCCGACCGTAATCAAATCATTCGATCTTACGCATTTCACTCCCGTAAGCTCCATTACGGTTCCCGGAGTCACCGGCACCGTGGGACGGCTCCTGCGTTGGGGAAACAATGGTTTGGCATTCAACACTACGGGAGGACAGATTGTACTGATTGGCGGGAACCTGCCAGTGGCCGCTCCTTTCCCGCCAGCAACGCCGATTCCCACGCCCGCGCCGACACCCGCTCCAACGGCGCAAACGCCGTCTATCGCTTCGTTGAGTCCCGGCTCTGCTAGCGCTGGCAGCCCCGCTTTCAGTATTACTGTCAGCGGAACCAACTTTATTCCCGCTTCGGCGGTAAAGTTCAACGGCTCCGCGCGGACAACAATATTTGTTTCGGCCACGCAGCTCACCGCCACAATCAATGCGTCCGACGTTGCGAGCGCCGGGACATCCCTCATCACGGTGGATAATGGGGCCAATGGGGGCAGCTCTGCCGGTTCCACGTTCTTTGTTGGCACAACAGCCGGAACGACACCAGCGGGGGCAAGTTTCGCGGTTGAGACTCTGGCACAGCCCGCCAATGACCTGTTATTTGATCCAATCAACCAGGTATTCTTCGTCTCGGTACCGGGCACTTCTACAGCGCATGGGAACACCGTAACGGCGCTCGATCTCTCCGGCAAGGTCATTTCCTCGCAGTTCGTGGGCAGCGAACCGCAGGTGCTGGCGCTGGCCGGCGATAGCTCTTTCATCTATGTGGGCAACAAAGCGTCGGTCAACGTGCAGAGAGTGGCACTGCCCGCCATGACCAGCGATGTGAGCTACACGGTTGGCGGTGAGTTTTCTGGACCCTTTTTCCCGCTGGACATTGAAGTTGCGCCCGGCGCGCCGCATACCGCTGCTGTGACCATCGGTGGCAACGGCTTTCCTGCTGCCCGAGGCGGACTCGCCATCTTTGATGACGGTACCGAAAGGCCAACCCTGGCTCAAGGGCTATTCAACTCCTTTGACACCGTGCAGTGGGGAGCTGATGCCTCTACACTCCTGGCGGCCACTAACTCCACTTCGA
>DASXJO010000177.1:0-2301 GCA_036497385.1 Candidatus Angelobacter sp.
TCGAGAGTTTGGAGACAACATGCAAAGATCTTATGAAGTGATGTTTATCGTACGGCCTGACCTGTTGGAAGAAGACATGGACAAGCTGATCGCAACGCTGCAAGGCCATGCCACCACGGCCGGGGCAACGATACAGAACACAGAAAAAATGGGCAAGCGCCGGCTGGCGTATGACGTCAAGAAATTTTCTGACGGCCAGTACGTGCTGTTTGTGCTGCAGGCTGATGGCAAGGCCATCCATGAACTGGAGCGCCGCCTGCGTGTCTCTGAGCCGGTGATCAAATTCATTACCGTGCGCACCGACGAAGAGCAGCAGCGGCTGGATAAAGTACGGAAGCTGCGGGCGGCCAAGGTAAAGAGGCCACCGGCAGGATCACAGCAGCAAGCTGAAGCGGAGAGCCCAGCGGCTGTTTAGCTTTGCAGGGGCTAAAGCCCCGGCTATGTAGACAATTGCGGCACGACTGAAGTCGTGCCCTGACACTTGTATCGATCCAGGACGCAGCTTCGAAGAACGAAGAGGTCGGCCTAAAAGATACCAAGAACAATTCGGGACCGCAGGGTTCCAGCGAGAAACAAGGAGAGTTATGGCTGACGACAATCAGGAAATATCAACACCAGCGCCACGCCCGCACAGCGGCGGAAGGCCGGACGGTCCGAGGCCAGATCGTGGACCCGGCGGACGCGAAGGCGGCGGACGGAAATTTTTCCGGCGCAAGAAGGTTTGCAAGTTCTGCGTGGAAAAGATCGATGACATTAACTATAAGGACGTGCGCTTGCTCGGGCAATTTGTGGCCGAGCGCGGCAAAATCGTTCCACGGCGGCTGACTGGAGTATGCACGCCGCACCAGCGGCGGCTAACGTCGGCAATTAAGCGGGCGCGCAATATTGCTTTGCTGCCGTTTGCTGCGCGGTAACGAAACCTATCACAGAGGCACGGAGCAGGATCGCTTTTTACCTCAGGGGCTAAAGCCGAAGCTAACGCGGCCTTTACCGCAGGCATAAATGCCTGCTCCACCCGGTGAACGGAAGCGAGTTTTTTGAGGTTGAAGCCTGCTCCATCTGGTCGCTAAAGAGATTGATGAGAGATGCAGTGGCATCGCGAGATTTTTAACTGGAGATTCTGAAATGGAAGTCATTCTTAAAGAAGATGTTCCCAAGCTGGGCCACCGTGGCGAGGTAGTGAAAGTCGCGGAAGGATATGGCCGCAATTACCTGCTGCCGCACAAGCTGGCCATTGAAGCCACCACCGCGAACCGCGCCGTGATTGACCAGATGAAGCAATCCGCCGTGCGCAAATCAGCCGTGGAAAAAACCGCCGCGGACGCGCTGGCGCAACAACTGGACGGCACCGCGCTGAGCTTTCAGCGCAAAGTCGGCGAGAAGGACCATCTGTTTGGGTCAGTCACTACGTCTGACATCGCGGAAGCGCTGGAACGCAAGGGCTTCAACATTGACCGGCGCAAGCTCCAGCTCAACGATCCCATTAAGAGCCTGGGTGAATTTGAAGTGCCGGTCCGCCTGCATCGTGACGTTGTGAGCAAGATCAAGGTTACGGTGGAAAAAGAAGCGGAAGCATAGCTCAAATCGCTGAGATTTCCAAAGATCGCTTAGAGAGAAATGCCTGCGGCTAAAGTCCGCAGGCATTATCTTGTCACGATCAAAAGCGATGCGCGCTGACGGGCGGCAATCCCCTAACAGCCAAATGAACTCAGCTAATCACGCTTTGCGGAAACGCTTAAATCCTCAAAGCGCTTGGCCTGATTCTTAAGCGATTCGGCGTCGGGCGAGTTAGGCCTGACCGAAAGATATTCACGAATTTCGTGGGCCGCGCCAGCATAATCCTGTTTGGCTGAATAGAGATAGCTCAGCAACAGGCAGACGTCAGGATGGCTGTGCTGTGCGTCCATGCTCTTGAATCTTTTAGCGCTCTCTTCCGCCGGCGCAAGTTTCTGGAGATTGTAATTCGCCGCGGCATTGAGAAAATACGCCATGGGAAAAGCGAGAGGGTTGAGCTTGATGACTTGATCGCTGAAGCGGACGACCTCATCCCACTTCTTTTGCTGCACGGCGATCACGGCCAAGCCATAGTTCGGATTCACGAACTGGGGATCTGCCGCAATGGCTTGCGCGTATTCTTCCCGCGCGGCATCAAACTGGTTCCGTTGCCGATGGATATCGCCCAGCAGCGTCCACGCGGCGGCGAACTGGGGATAACTTTTTACGGCTTTGTTCAGCTCTTTTTCCGCTTCGGCCGGCTTTTCCGCCATCATTTTCTGTGCCTTTTCATACGCATGCATGGCG
>DASXJO010000178.1:0-5094 GCA_036497385.1 Candidatus Angelobacter sp.
GGATCTCACGACTTCGCAATTTGAAACAAGGCTGGGATAACTGGCATACCTGCCTTGGTCATGTGAAGTAATGGCACGCGACCGATAAAGGAGGCGCAACCGGAAAAAGTGCTTGGCGGCCCAATTATATAATGACACTTCGAAAGCATGCACAAATCTTCGTAAATTCGTCCCGGCGCGCGAATCAAGTCATTGGCAGAGTTGACCAGGGCAGAAACGTCCTCGTCGGAAAAAATCAATCCCACAAACCGCCTCGCACTAGAGCCGAATACTGCGCGGGCCTGTCGAATCCACGAAAGCCAGGCAACATCGTCATAATAATACTCGCCGTTGTGATACGTGCGAAAATCCGTTCTCCGAATGTGAAAGCCTACTACTACAACCTTGTCATTTAAGCGCTTCTCGCTCATGAATTCCTGAACTTTGTCCTCCGTAGCCTTGCTGGGCCGGAACAGTTCGGCGATCAGCCGATGATGCTTTATGACACTTTCGCTGTCGCGAAAACCAAATCCCTCGCAAGCAACGATTTTTTTGTGTGCGTCGGCGACAAATTCCGGGCTTCCCACATTCACGAAGGGCAAACCTTCGGATAGATAACACCGGTGCCATGCTGAATTAGGAACTACCAGGCGCAAAAACTTGAAAAAACCGTGAACCAGCCGATTCATCCTGCGCCCAGCTCGAAGGACCTTTAAGTTGCGGTTGGTGTTAATGTTTGGGAATTCGCCCAGGCAGTGTTCAAAACACGGAAAGAGCACCCGATAATCATTTTCGATCGCTGCTGCTGTAAAATGTGCGATGGCGAACAATTGATTGCCCAATTGGCCTACTCGCTTTTGGATGATGACCATATGAATTTCAGGTGCGGACTTGTTGGGCAGTCCCCTTTACTCGCTTTCACCACGCTTTTGGGTATCCGGTAAGCAGTAACCGATCTTTGATCGCTTTTCTGGAGACAGCCCATGGCTTTTGCCTGTCCGGGAGTTTCCGCGTTGGCGCGTCGTTCCAAGAATGGAAATGTGTCATCACCATCGTGTCCCAACACACGTCAGAGACCATGTTGTGAGGCAGCGATTCACCGGGAAAACCCACGGCATGGCAACGGGTCACAAAACCAAATGGAGCCTGCAGCTTCACGTTGTAAAAGCTGGGTGTTTGCGTTTTGTGTTCTCACGCGACGAAACGCACTCTCGATAGAGCCGCGCGAATGCGTTGGCGAACGAGCTCGCTGCGTTGCGAGTGTGCGCTGTTTCACGGGCAAGAGCTCCAAGCCTGTCGCCTAGCTCCGGCGAACTTCGCAATTTCATGATCGCTTCGGTCAACGTCGTGCCATCTCCTGGCTCACACAGGATGGCGCCCTGCCCGTCAGGCGCAGCTTCAGGAATGCCGCCCACTCGAAACGCCACGACTGGGGTTCCGCAAGCCATCGCTTCCACCAGTGTAAGTCCGTAGGTCTCCATCAACGAGGCGCTGACAAAAACATCAGCAGCCGCAAACAGCTGTGCCAGGTCACGTCGATCGCGAATGCCCCCTGCAAATCGCACGTTCAAATGGTCCGGAACCGGCACGCTGCCTTCGCCGAATGCCAAAACGATTACGTCCCGGAGATCTGGCAAATGCGACACTTGCTTGAGCAGCCACGGCACATTTTTGTTTGCATCCGTTAGCGACGCGCCGCCTGTAATGATGACAAATGCGTTCTGCGGCAAATCCAGCTGCTTTCGGCACCGGTCTCTGTCCTGCGGTTTAAAAACCGTTGTGTCGATTCCAGGAGGAATTACTCGCACTCCACCCGAAGCCTTGACGATCGGACTTCGCCCAGCCAATTCCGCCAGCCAGAAGCTATTCGCAACAAACTGGGCACGACAGTTCCGATACGCCTGTAACTTGCGCCGGTGTTCGTCCCTGGCTAGAACCCAATTGAAAGGCGACTTCAAAATCGGGCAGGGAGTGCAGATCTCACTGTAGAGATTGCACCCACGATAAAGAAAGCAGCCTCCCGTAAAATGCCACATGTCGTGCAGACTAACCACGACCCCGATCTCTCTTGGCAGCGTCTCTAACCAACTTGGAACGTCGAACCAGTCGGCCACGGTGTGGAGGTGCACCACGTCAATTTCTTCCAGCATCTCAGGCCCTGGCGGAGACAACAGTCGCCGCGTTCCGTGCCACGGTTCAGTCGAAAATGAGACATACAACCGGCGAATGACGCGATCTAAGAAAACCCTGCCGGGTTGTGTCCACAGCGAATGCTTACAGAGCACGTGGCTTTCAACCCCCTGCTCCGCCAGTCCGGTGGAAAGAAGCGCCGCATATTCATAGCTGCCGCCAGTGCCCTGAGTAGTGAGATGCAATACCTTCATGAAACAAGCGGTGAATATTTCAACAACAGCCGACGCTGAACAAATGCGTTAGACATTTTCCGACTGGCTGAAAATCCTATACCAAAGCGGCGTTCAGCCATGGAATAAAGTGATCCAGGTCCACTTCAAAATCCGGCTCCGCGCAGTTGGCAGAGGCCTCGACGGCCTGGCCGACAAAACAATCATAGCTGTGTCCCAGCGTGCAGGCCATGATCCAATAATGGAACCGAGTGACGTCCGGCCCATGAATCTCCAAGACCCGGCAGCCGGGGGGCGCAAAAAACATGTTCGTCAGGCCTGAGCCGTGTTGGGCCAGCACGATGGCGCATTCGGAAAAGATCCGGACCTGTTCCGCGAAGGTCAGTTCTTCCGGGCGCACGACTTCGAAGCCCAGCGCCTTCAGTTCGGGGGTCAGTTCGTTTTCGTTCAGCAGCCGGCGGTGTCTGGCGTTGACACGCGAAATGAACACGCGACGTTTTCGTTCGTTCGCTTGGCTTCCCAGTTTTTCCACAAACACGGCTCGCATTTTTTTGGCGATGTCCGGCGCGGTCGTGGCATGTTCGGAATGGCCGAGCGGCGTGGCAAACCAAAGCCGTTCCACGCGTGTCTCGCCGAAGGCCGATTGCGCCAGGCAGCGTTCCGGGGCGATGCCCAGAGCCAGCAAGGTATCACGTTGTAAATTGCTCATGTCATCCGCAACCACGAACCGGATATCAGCAGGTAGATACGGCACGGCGGAAAATAGTCGTGGCAGCTCGTCCCACATCCAATGGTTGTAGTTGCTGCCCCAGTGCCCCATCAGGCAATACCAGTTCCCGGTCAGTCGGCGCTTGGTCGTCAGCGGCCATTCATTCCGATAAGCCGGATCGTCATAAACATTGGACGCGCGCCAATGAGCCTCCGCCAGATAACAATTGTTGTCGAACACGACTATGCCGTTATTTCTCTTGAGGGTCGCCTCAGGCAACACCACCAGATGCTGGCTGGGATAGCCCAGGCCATTGACCATCTGAAATAACGCGTTCAAACGCGGCCGTTCCGCAACACAGGCCGGCAGCGGAAAATCCCAAACAAACGGATCATGGATCCGCAATGTTTTGTAGCCGCGGCTCTGCGACCACATGACGACATTCTCGCAGACTGGCGGCATCGGCATAATGCCAAAACGCTGGACTAAAATTCTAACTGTGCGACGAAACCGCGCCGCGATTTTAGCCTGCAGCTTGTTGAAATTCATTGATGAAAGATTCACGGGCGTTTGGCGGGACGCTATTTGGCGAATGTCTGGGCCAGCTGCGGCCGCGCTGGAGAAAACCCGAATCCGCTACTACTAACGGGATGGCAGACTTTGCAGAGCGCATTTTCTCAAGCACGCCCTTGGTCAATTCCGGTCGATTAAAAATGATGAACGCCACTGCCCTCATCTATTTTTGTTGCCTAATACGTACAGGAAACGAACGGCGCCACGAGGCTATCGCCGATAAGCGCATCATTCAGGGCAAGTATGTTCTGGAAGGCAAATATTTCGTTGTGGAACGAATAGCTCCCAAGCGGCAGTAGGGCATGGGGTAGTAGACGGTAAAACGAATATCCCCGCAGGATCTCATAAAAGTCTTTCAGGAAGACGCGCGAAAAAATATTCGTTTGATTGAATTCAAATTGAATGACGCGAATGGCGTTCTTCTGAATCATTGCTTGAGAACCCTTCAGCACCTTCAGGTCATTGCCTTCGGTGTCAATTTTAAGAAAATCAATCACGGGAATACTCGCGGTACAGCAGTAAGCGTCCAATGTGATTAGCGGTACCTTGGTTTCTTTTATCGTTTTTGCGCGATGCAGGTCTCTAAGCACACCGGGAAAAAGGGAAGCATGTTCAGATCCGTCCACCTCGTCATAATCGTAAATGATGGCATCGCCCTCCGCGTCACTCAGACCGATGGAACAACACTTCACGGTCGTTGTGACCAGAGTCGCGCGCAGAGCTTCAAAAGTTCGGGGAACAGGCTCAAACGCCACAATCTGAGCTTTTGGAAAGGCGGAATATAGAGCTTTGGAATAATGTCCAACGTTCGCACCCACGTCGAACATTACAGGCGGCTCCTTATCCAACAGGCGAGGAAGTACGTGCTCGATGAGAAACTTCTCACCTGTAAGTTCCTCGGTTTCCGCGTTTCCTATCCCCTGTCGGCGGTGGACGTAATCCCTCAAAAAGTCGACACCGACGGAGTTCAATACAGCCGACAGCGCACGGGTTACAGGGTCTTTGATGAAGCCCGGCAACAACCGTCCAATCTTCATTATTCTCGTTGTAACACTTTTAGTATGATCCCTGTTTCGATTGGATCAGACAAGCCAAATCGCCCTCTAGTGAGTTGGAATATCATCCGGCTTGCGGCTGGTCATCAAAAACAAGGACGTCATATGCCAGTCACGATTCCACCCAATCAAATCAAGAATCTTCAGTAAATCGAAGCGGTGGTTGCCGATTCGGAATGGAGCGCAGCGGAATTGCAGTCAGGTGCAGCGCCTTGTTAGAGATTCTCACTTTGCCAACACCAGCAGTGAGTATCCCCCGAATACTCTTGCGGTAAACCGCATACTGAACTTGGAAAACAGCCATCGTGGACCATTAGCGATCGCTCTTTTGATCGAAGGGTGTTGCTTGAAAAGCCCAAAAGCTGCATTCGTATAAAAGTAGTCTACTATTTCATGACCCGTGTCCTTCAACGTG
>DASXJO010000179.1:0-3311 GCA_036497385.1 Candidatus Angelobacter sp.
TCTTTGTCCAGCCGCTCATACTCGGCCAGGTTCTGCTCGCGGAAGCGCTTGAACTCTTCTTCCGACTGCCAGTAATCCAGCGTGAGATAGCGAAAATCAGCAGCAATATCTCTTACCAGCTCCGTTCGTATGTAGCCTGCGGAACTACGGAAGAAACGCGCCCATGCTCCCTCAGGCCCGTACTTCTGAACAAACTCTGCTTCCCTCGCCTGCCGTACCTGAAACTCCCAGACGACTACGTACTCGCCTGTTTCGGCCATTTACCTTGCTGCCGGCTTGCCCTGCACCTTGGCGACAATTTCTTCCGTCACCGCGCGCGGCGCTTCGTCATAGTGCGCAAAGTGCATGGAGAAGGTCGCGCGTCCCTGAGTGTTCGAGCGCATATTAGTTGCGTAACCGAACATTTCCGCCAGCGGAACCAGTGACTTGATTACCTGCGAACCGGCGCGATGCTCAATGCCTTCAATGCGTCCACGGCGCGAATTCAAGTCGCCGATGATGACGCCCATGAACTCTTCCGGCACTACCACTTCGACGGACATGATCGGCTCCAGCAGCACCGGCGAAGCTTTGCGCGCCGCTTCCTTAAAGCCCATGGAAGCCGCAATCTTGAACGCCATTTCGTCGGAATCTACTTCGTGATAGCTGCCGTCATAGAGAGTTACTTTGATATCCACCAGTTCATAGCCGGCCAGAACGCCGCCTTCCATCGCTTGCTTCACGCCCTGCTCAATGGGCTTGAAGAATTCGCGCGGAACCGAGCCGCTCTTGATCTCATTGATGAACTCAAAGCCCTTGCCCATTTCGTTGGGCCCGATGCGCAGCTTGACGTGGCCATAGTGGCCGGAACCACCGGTCTGGCGGATGTATTTACCTTCCGCCTGCGCTTCCTTGCGAATGGTTTCACGGTATGCCACCTGCGGTTTGCCCACATTGGCTTCCACTTTGTATTCCCGCATCATGCGGTCAATGATGATTTCCAGATGCAGTTCGCCCATGCCGCTGATAATGGTCTGTCCGGAATCAGGATCGGTCGCAACCTTGAAGGTGGGATCTTCCTGCGCCAGACGGGCCAGCGCGACACCCATTTTTTCCTGATCGCTCTTCGTCTTCGGCTCGACGGCGACGGAAATTACCGGCGCGGCAAACGTGATCGATTCCAGCAGGATCGGCGCTTTATCTGAGCAGATGGTGTCACCGGTGGTGACGTTCTTCAGACCTACACAGGCGCAGATGTCGCCAGCATAGATTTCGCTGATTTCTTCGCGCTTGTTGGCATGCATTTTCAGCAGACGGCCAATACGCTCCGACTTGCCTTTGGTGGTGTTTAAAACGCTGTCCCCGGTCTTGAGGTGGCCGGAGTACACGCGCACGAACACCAACTGGCCGACAAACGAATCAGCCATGATCTTGAAAGCCAGTCCGGAGAACGGTTCATTATCAGCCGGTTTGCGCTCCAAAACTTTTTCCGGATGGTCAGGATCGTGGCCCTGAGTCGCCGCGATATCCAGTGGCGAAGGCAGATAATCGACCACCGCGTCCAGCAGAGTCTGCACGCCTTTGTTCTTGAAGGCCGTTCCGCAGAGCACCGGGAACAGTTTGAGCGAGATTACGCTCTTGCGCAGCGATGCGCGCAGCTCGTCGGCGCTAATGGATTCGCCTTCTAAAAATTTGTGGAGCATTTCGTCGTCGTTTTCCGCGACCGACTCGACCAGCTGGGCGTGGAAAGCTTCAGCTTTCTTTTTCAGCTCAGCAGGAATCTCTTCTACTTCGTATTTCGCGCCCAGTGTCTCGTCGCGCCAGTAAATGGCCTTCATGCCGACCAAATCGACTACGCCTTTAAAAGCTGCTTCTTGTCCAATAGGAATCTGAATCGCTACGGGGCGGGCGTTAAGGCGCTTGCGGATGGTATCGACGGCGTGCTCAAAATCCGCGCCCATCTTGTCCATCTTGTTAATGAAGCAAATTCGGGGAACGCCGTATTTATCGGCCTGGCGCCATACGGTTTCCGACTGCGGCTCAACGCCATGCACGGCGTCAAATACCGCTACCGCGCCATCCAGGACGCGCAACGAGCGCTCGACTTCCGCGGTAAAGTCCACATGGCCGGGGGTATCGATAATATTGATGCGAATGTCGCGCCATGTGCAGGTGGTGGCGGCGGAAGTAATCGTGATGCCGCGCTCCTGCTCCTGCTCCATCCAGTCCATGGTGGCGGTGCCTTCATGCACTTCGCCAATGCGGTGCGTGATGCCCGTATAGAACAGGACACGTTCAGTCGTAGTTGTTTTGCCGGCATCAATGTGGGCCATGATCCCGATGTTGCGGCAACGTTCTAATGGTGCTTGTCTGGGCATTTCCCTAAGTCTCTCTATGTGGAGACGCAACGTGTTGCGTCTCTGAGACGCGGCATGCCGCGTCTCTACGTCAAAATTTCCTTACCAGCGATAATGTGCAAACGCCTTGTTGGCTTCGGCCATGCGGTGCACGTCTTCTTTTTTCTTGATCGCCGCGCCGCGACCATTGGCCGCGTCCAGCAATTCGTTCGAAAGCTTGTCCACCATGCCTTTTTCGCCGCGATCACGCGCGTAGCTCACAATCCAGCGGATCGCCAGCGAGGTGCGCCGGTCAGGATTCACTTCCACCGGGACCTGGTAGTTGGCTCCGCCCACGCGCCGGGTCTTCACTTCCAGCATGGGCTTGGCATTTTCCACGGCCTTCTTAAATAGCTTCAGGGCTTCGTCTCCGCCCTTGGCCTGCAGGTTTTCCATGCATTGATAGAAAATTCCCTGCGCAGTGGATTTCTTGCCGCCCCACATCATGGCGTTCACGAACTTGGTTACCAGCGTTGAGCTGTAGATCGGGTCCGCGATCGTTTCGCGCTTTGGAACATGTCCTTTACGTGGCATAAGTCTTTAAATCCTCTAAATCTTTGTCTTACTTCTGCTCTTACCAAAACTGATTTGTTTTTCAGATCCTTCGCGCTTCGCGCTCAGGACGATCGCAGCAGGCTCCCGCTTCGCTCACGCCTGCTAAAGCGCAATCATTTCGGTCTCTTGGCTCCGTACTTGCTGCGCCCCTGCTTGCGGTTCGCGACGCCTGTCGCATCCAGCGTTCCACGCACCACGTGGTAACGGACACCGGGAAGGTCCTTTACGCGGCCTCCGCGAATCAGCACAATCGAGTGCTCCTGCAGGTTGTGGCCAACACCTGGGATATATGTGGTGACCTCAATTCCGTTTGTCAGGCGTACACGGGCCACTTTACGCAGCGCGGAATTCGGCTTTTTAGGCGTTTGCGTGTAAACACGC
>DASXJO010000180.1:0-2999 GCA_036497385.1 Candidatus Angelobacter sp.
CATAGCGCGGCAGAGCCGCAACCAAAAGAAAAGCAGTGAAGCGCTTCCTCATGGTTCGTATGATGTGAGTTTCCTGACTTACAACAGCGAACCGGAGGAAGCGCTTGCAAAAGTTTATCGCGAAATACGAATCTCAGATTGCTGGTGTTTTAAGTGGATTTGATCGGCTGGTCTTTCGCGGATCGTTGCGCAAGATCAGCTATGTTTTTGGCCTGCAAGGATACCTGTGGGCCCAGGACGTGTTGCTGAAGGACTTTGGCTCTCATGTCCAGCAAATCAGCCAGCAAGTCAAACAGGCCGCTCTGCAGTGCATGCAAACCTGCGGTCGCCCGGTGCAGTATCTGTATTCCAGCGTAATCAATAAAGAAGAGACGGCCCGCGCCATTGCTGAGAAAGATGGAATTTCGCAAGGACCGGTGTGTGCTCTGACTTGCGTGGAGCCGTGCCGGGCATTCGACGTATACCGCAATCGCGAGACGCGGCAACTGGATTTGGTGCAGCGGACCCGCAAATGTCTATTTGTCTATCAGTACTGGCAACACCCGGTGCTGGGCTGGATGAATGCCCGCATTCAAACCTGGTTCCCCTTTGCCATTCAGATTTGCATCAACGGGCGAGAATGGCTGGCCCGCCAAATGGACCGCGCGGGATTGGCCTACCAGCGCCAGGACAACTGTTTTCCCTGGCTGGCAGACTATGGCCAAGCCCAACAGCAGATGGACCGGCAACTGAAGACCCCTTGGCCAAAGTTACTGGATCAGATCGCTCAGCAATTGAATCCTGTCCACGACCAGATCTTTGCCCGTTTTCCCATGCGCTACTACTGGTCGATCTACCAAAGCGAGTGGGCCACCGATGTCGTGTTTCGTCGTCGCCAAGACCTGCAGCGTCTCTATCCCTTATGGCTGCAACACGCTCTGACCAGCTTCGGCAGTCCCGAGGTCATGCGTTTTCTGGGCAAGAAACTCACTCAGAATAACCAAATCCATGGTGGAGTCGAGGCCGAGATCGTCAGTGACTGTCGCCGTCGCCAGGAAGGAGTGCGGATCAAACACCGCTACAACCGCAACTCGGTCAAACTCTACGACAAGGCTTATACCCCACGGGGCAGCGTTCTGCGAGCGGAAATGACCATGGATAATCCCGAGGATTTCACGGTCTATCGGCGTGTGGAGGGCCATCCCGAAGGACCGCTGGCCTGGCAACGGATGCGTAAGGGCATCGCTGACCTGTATCGCCGCGCCCAGGTTTCTCAGAAAGTGAACGAGCGCTATCTGGACGCCCTGGCCCAAACCGACGACAGCACCACTCTGGATCAACTCATCGGCCGGCTCCATCAGCCCGCAGTGTACCGCGGCAAACGGGTCCGGGCTTTGCGTCCCTTCGCTGCCGACGACCGCAGTTTGCTGCAGGCCATCAGCCAGGGCCAGTTCACCATCAATGGTTTTCGCAACCGAGACCTACAGGCATTGCTTTACGGCACATCCGCAGCTTCGGCGCAAGAAAGCCGCCGTCGCTCGGCAGCTGTTAGTCGCAAGCTGCGCTTATTACGGGCTCATCACCTCATCCGCAAGGTTTCCGCCAGTTATCGCTATCAACTTACGCCCTTGGGACGGCAGATCATCACTGCGGTTCTTGCCGCCGGCAATGCGCCCATCCACTCCTTCACGGCAAAGGCCGCCTAAATTCTTCGCGGATTGGCTAGAATCTGATTGTTAGCAATGCAGATTAAACAAGATGGCCGCGAATCAACGCGAAATACGCGAATCGTTCCTTGGTCCTTGATTCGTGTTCATTCGCGAAATTCGCAGTTGGTTCTTTGCTTGGCTGATTGCTGATTGCTGAGCGCTACTTCACAATCGCGTTATACCCATCTCCAGAGAGGCGCGTGCGCATGGCCTCAGCGTCTTTCTTTTCACTGAAGGGGCCAACCTGCACGTGGAAAAGAGGATCGCCGGCGGAGTTGGCGATAAAGACCGGGTATTGCTTCTTGCGGAGAGCGGTCACCAGGATCTCAGCATCTTCCTGTTTGGAAACGGCTGCAACCTGGACCATGAAAGAGCTGTTCGCGCCGTTCTTTACGTCGGTGCCGGCCGGTTGAGAAGCGGATTGATCGGATGCTTTGCTGCCGGAAGGCTGGCCCGTAGTCTGCTGCTCAGAGGTCTTACCCGCTGAGCTTGTATCTGAAGGGCTGCTTGCGGACGATGCACAGTTAGGCGAACCCGGAGGGCAGGTCTGCGTGGTTATCTCTGGGGTCTTGTTGCCGGCGTTGGGTTTGCCTGCGGCGCTGCCGCTGGGGACCGAAGCCACGATTTCCGTCCTGCCGCCGGCGCTGGTGCTCTTGCCCAGCAGGTAACCCATGGTGAAAAACACGCCGCAGACAATGGCCATGGCAAAAAAGATGCCCAGCAGTTTACCTGTGCTTAAAGTGATTTCCGTGTCGCGTGTCTGATCGCGTTCTTTTTCACCCATCTGCGCCCCAGCCGCCATTCGTCCCCCTGTTTTCGTCCCTTGGTTTAGTCCCTAGCGTCTCTATATCAAAGACAGCCCAGTGTAACCTGATTCCGGCTCAATCCTTACTAAGTTTATCCACCGCTTTAGTAATCGCGGAGATCATGTCCACTGGTAACGGGAAGACGATGGTAGTGTTCTTTTCCACGCCAATTTCGGTCAGGGTTTGCAGGTAACGCAACTGGATGGCGATGGGCTCGCCGGAGAGAATGTGCGCGGCTTCCTGGAGCCGCTGCGAAGCCGAAAACTCGCCTTCGGCATGGATGATCTTTGCGCGCTTCTCGCGCTCGGCCTCGGCCTGCTTGGCCATGGCGCGCAGCATTGACTCAGGCAGATCAACCTGCTTCACCTCGACGTTGGAGACCTTCACGCCATAAGGCGCGGTGTGTTGGTCAAGAATGCTCTGGATGCGGGTATTCAGCTTGTCGCGATGCGCCAGCAGTTCGTCCAGTTCGACTTCACCCAGGACCGAGCGGAGCGTTGTCTGG
>DASXJO010000181.1:0-9797 GCA_036497385.1 Candidatus Angelobacter sp.
GCGACGATAGACTAGAATTCCCCTGTTTCATATCGTCCTCAGGAGATCACTTATGCGCCGGTACGCTCATATTTTATTTGCATTGCTTCTGTCAGTCGCTTCGGTTCTCGCCGTAGCGCAGGATAAACCGCTTCGTCCCGTGCATACTTTTTCAATCGTGGCGTTTGATCCCGCCACGGGTGAGATGGGTGTCGCGGTGCAGTCGCACTGGTTTGCTGTGGGCGGAGAAGTCCCATGGGCTGAAGCAGGAGTTGGCGCGGTGGCGACACAATCTTTCATTGATCCTAGTTACGGGCCGCTGGGACTCAACCTGATGCGCGCGGGCAAGAGCGCGCCCGATGCATTGCACGGTTTGCTGATCGCCGATGATGCTTGCAATGTTCGCCAAGTGGCGATGGTGGATACGCAAGGACGCGTCGCGACTTTCACCGGGGCCAAAGATATAGAACCTGCCGGCGGAATTGCCGGCGCGTCGACGGGAAACCCTGTGGCAATCCAATGCGGCGGCCAACCCGGTGGATCAATACAGACGGGCAAGAACTATGCCGTCCAGGCCAACCTGATGAGCAATGACAGGATCTGGCCTGCGATGTCCAAGGCGTATGAATCCACCAAAGGTGATTTGGCAGAACGTATGCTGGCTGCGCTTGATGCTGCCCAAGCTGCGGGAGGCGATGTGCGCGGAAGACAGTCGGCGGCGATCGTGATTGTTCCCGCCAAAGGCACAGGCAAGCCGTGGCAGGATTATGTTTTCAATCTGCGCGTGGATGACAGCGCCGAGCCGCTTAAAGAGCTGCGACGCCTCGTCACGCTCCAGCGCGCTTATAACCACATGAATGCCGGTGATAAAGCCGTTGAACTGCACGACAACGCCGGCGCGCTACGGGAATATGGCGCGGCCGAGCAGCTTGTCCCGGACAGCGCGGAGATGATCTATTGGCACGCCGTGGCGCTGGCCAACATGGGCCGCGTGGATGAGAGCCTGCCGCTGTTCAAGAAGGTTTTTGCCATGGACCGCAACTGGCTTGACCTAACGCCTCGGCTGCCCAAGGCGGGGCTGCTCCCGGATAACCCGCAGTTGATCCAGAAGATTGTGGCTCAGGGAAAATAAGAGTTCTCTCACACTTCCTGCCTTCGAAACGAATTTTAAGACCCATCTGGGCCGCCAACAAGGTTGGCGCTAGAAGTGATCCTATTCCGTTTTGTGGAAAAGCATGTTTTTTCTATAGCGAAGCTATTGGGGCAGATAGGTTTAATAGTTTGTTTGAAAGTAGTGCAGTAGTTTGCGTCGAAGCATGTAAGTTTTTCCGCGTGATATATCTGCCCAAAACGTTTCATGAAATCCATAGATTAAATAAAAATTAAAAAGACTAACTCGACTAGTCGGAGCTTGACACTTGGACACAGCGGGCGGAAAATCTTTAACACCTTAGATACGGCTCGCCATAAGCGCCCACTTCAGCGTTGCAACAAGGATGAGCCCTGAAAGAATTTGGCCGGAGAACACATGCAAAAGCTAGACCCCAGCGCGTTGGCAGACGCCCGTAATTCTGGCAACCGCGCAATACGCCACGAATTGAATATCCCGCTGCGATACCGGTTGGAAGGCCAGGATGACTGGGCCACCGGTGAGGCCCTCAATATGAGCGAGTCCGGCCTGCTCTTCACCTCAGACCAGCTTCTTGAAGTTGACTCCAAGGTGCAGATCACGTTTCAGAGCATCGATACGCCGCAGGTGAAGTCGAGCACGCGACTGGCCCGCGTGGTGCGCCGTACACTGAGCAATTGGCCGGAAACGCGTGTGAAATTTGGCGCACGATTCTGTTCCTGATCGCTTAAGCTCGAACGTATTTCATCACAACTTCTCTACTTTTGCGGCTTGATTCCGCGACGACGGAAATCAGCGCGCAGCGTTATGCGTGGCGCAATGGAGTGGCCGGCGCATCGAATGGGCAGTGTACGAAAAACCACACGTTACCCAGGCAGCAGGTATCATCTAAGATACTGAGACAGCGGGCCGCCGTGCAGGTACCTTTAAGTTTGAAGGGCCGGGGGCGGGCGCGAATCCAGAATCTCAGTTGGCCACCGTTCGGTTGCGATGGTAAAACAGAACCATGAGCTCACAAGACGATCCCAAGGCAAAATCGCGCTTCGAAAATTTTGGCCGCAAGCTGGACGCCGAATTTGGCGGCGCGGCGGAGAAGCTGGAACGGGAAAAAGAGAAGGTCATCACTTACCTGAACAACGAAGTGGTGCCGGCGATCCGCACGCATTCAACCAAGGCGTTGCGCGTGGCCGCCGAGCAACTCAGCAAGCTGGCCGAATACATGGACAAAAACCACTCGTCCAGTTAGCGGCATTATTTTTGTTGTTGGCTTTTTTGGCAGGATGCGCGGCACATCGTGAACCGCCACCGGCCATGCCTGCACCTCCGCCGCCGCCCCCATCTGCTTCAATTCCGTCGCGGCTGCCTAGTCCTACGCCCACCCCGGTACCAATGCATCCGGCGACGCCTGCTCCCACGGTCAGCGGCGAAATCAGCGTTCCCAAAAACGCCAAAGTGCTTTACACCGAAGTGGGATACGCCAGCTGGTATGGGCCGGGATTTCAGAAACGCAACGCCGCCAATGGCCAGCCCTATGACATGAATGCCATGACCGCCGCGCACCGTACGCTTCCGCTGAATACCATTGCACGCGTGACCGACGTGAAAACCGGCGACTCCGTCCTGCTGCGCATTACAGACCGGGGCCCGTTCGTCGGCGACCGCGTGATTGATCTTTCCCGGGCGGCTGCGCGCCGTCTAAGCGTTTTCCAGAAAGGCGTGGCATTGGTGCGCATTGAAGTGCTGGAAACGCCTGCACCGATCAAAGAAGGCGGCCGTTGGTGCGTCCAGATTGGCGCATTTGCCGATGCGAGCGACGCCTTACACCTGAAGGAAAAACTTACGCGCCGCTATCGGACGGCCAAGGTGCTGCAATTCACTAGTCCTATGGGCGGTGACTGGCTGCGGATCCGCGTAGCCGAGGACGATAAACAGCGCGCGCTGGAAGTGATGCGTGAAACACACACCGATGCCGCCGTTTATCTGGTAAGACTGGATTGATCTCCTTGCAATCCCCAACTCAAAGAGGATTGCTATATTGGGTAATTGAGTAATTTGGTAAATTGGTAACTTGAAATCGTGCAATATACTCTTTTTTCAATTACACGATTACCAATTTACCCAATTACCAAATTAGCTTATGACTGACTGCCTCTTCTGCAAAATCATCGCCGGGAAAATTCCTGCCAAAAAGGTTTACGAAGACGAAAAGGCTTTTGCGTTTGAAGACATCAAGCCGCAAGCGCCGACGCACGTCCTGATTATCCCCAAGAAACATATCGTCGGAATTGACCAGGCGACTGAAGCCGACGCGGAACTGGTGGGGTATTGCCAACTTGTAGCGGCAAAAATTGCTCGGGAACGCAAGCTGGAGCACGGATTTCGCACGGTTTACAACAAGGGTCCGGACGCGGGCCAGACAGTTTTCCATCTGCATTTGCATCTGCTGGGTGGAAGACAGATGAGCTGGCCGCCGGGATAGCACTCAGCCATCAGCACTTAGTAAAAGAACACGGCCGCAGATTTCCGCTGATGAGCGCAGATCAACAAGAGCTAGCCGCGAATTTCGCGAATACACACGAATCAAGAAAAAGAGATATAGACACGCGTGTTTTGCGGGTTATAGCGGCTTATGAATACCGTAGGCCTATCGAAAAGAAACACAAGATCCCTCCGGCCTACTCGCGCGCTGATGACGGCGCGCGCTCGCTCACGGCCCTCGGGATGACGGACTTGAGAAAGCTACATGCTGTGCTTCTCAGGCTGCCCCGAGTTAAGCTCTGGAAGCGAGAAAAGAAATCTGTGGACGCGCCACGAGTTCTTAAGACCGATAGGGTTCCCTCCCCTTCGACAAGCTCAGGGTCGGGATAAAGAACAGGTCGGGACAAAGAACCTACGCCGCGCCTATCAACCTTGATGCATTGGGGAATGACCGCTGCCACACCGCTGTCAGTAGCGCGAATTGCGGCAAGAACTGGGCAAATCCATCGACCATCTCTTCAATTTCACGCCATTGTTCAGCGCTAAGATCTTTCAGGACCGCCCGATGGTCTTTTACCGGCAGGCCGGATAACAAAGCGCGAGCGCGCCGGTTCAACTCTTCGCGGGCGGTAATAAATGATGGATCGGCCAGCAGGCGTTTGCCATCGAGCCACGCCGAAGCAAGGTAACTGGGAAAGGGTGAGAGCGCGCGATAGACGCTGAGAACGTTCTTGGCGCCGGTGGTCTTCTTGATGTCGGAGTAAATCAGCCAAACTCGCAGTCCGGCTTCGCGCTCATTAGGAACGTGCACGCGCACCATCTGGGCCAGGGCTGAAACCTGCTTGAGCTTGGTGACTCTTCCCTTTTGTCCGCCGGAATAGCCGCGCTGCATCAGGCGGGAAAAGAGCGACATCTGTGCCGTTGCTCGGGCAAACAGGCCCACGATGCCCCCAATGACGCGAATGTCGGCGTTGGAGAATTTATCGGCGGAAAGGACGGCCGGCTGATCAGAAAATGTCCAGCCGCCGCTGATCGCGGCCGAGTGCGCAATTTCCTGATAAGCGCGCGCAGCGGTTTCAAATTCACGGGAACATACCACGCTCTCCAAGTCTTTCCAGACCACTTTTAGATATTGCGGGATTCCCGCAGAGAGCTTGAAAACTGTTGGGACAAACGGAAGGTCGAATGATGCGCGGATATTTGCATACATCCGGCGTATTTCGGGCGGGACCTCATGTTCTTCATACGCGCGATTGAGAGCCATGGTTTGCCTTTATGGGAGATTGGACGTTCCCGGCAGGTACTCAGTTGCAAGGAAAGCAAAATTAATCAGCCACGAACGCTGGGATGGGACAGGACGGTGCTGGAGGGGTGGCGCAGCGACTACTCAGGCAAATGCCCTGCCCATTTGGAACATCGTCGATGGCCTGGCAAGGCATTCCGATGCTCAAGAAGAGTTGGCCGCGATTTTCGGGAATGCATACGAATCAGGGGAACAAAAGGGATCGCTTGTTTCGCGTGATTCGCCATCGGTTTTCTTTGGCTATAGCGATTTCACAGATGCCGTAGACTTCAAAGAGAAACAAAAGGTCCCTCACTCCTACTCGCGCGCTGAAGAAAACGCGCGCTTCGCTGACGGAGTTCGGGATGACGAGATAGAAAGATTACATTAACCCTGAAATTGCTCTAATCGCCAGTTTCCAACTGCTTCCCATAGACATCCGAGTGGTCTATAATTTTTTGTTGCTCACCAAGACGTTCGAGTGGAGTCAAAAAAAGTAAGGCAGCATGGCCAACAACAAAACACAATCGAGCCAGGAAATGCTGCAGGGGACGTTGGATATGCTGATCCTGCAAACGCTAATCATGGGCCCGGCACACGGTCATACCATCGCGCGCGTGATTGAGCAAACATCTGAAGACGTGCTGCAGGTGGAACAAGGCTCGCTCTACCCGGCTTTGCATCGTCTGGCTGACCGCGGCTGGGTCAGCTCATATTGGGGCGCCAGCGAGAATAATCGCAAAGCAAAGTATTACAAACTAACGGCAAAAGGCCGGAAGCAATTGCTGGCTGAAACCAGCCGATGGCGGCAGATGGTGGAAGCCATTGGCCGAGTGCTGGCGCGGGCAGCCGAGTAATTCAGGCAAGGATTGCTATGGGGATTCGAAGATTTTTTCAACGTCGCAAAGAAGACTCCGATTTGGCGCGCGAACTGGAAGCGCACATTGCACATCAGGTAGATGAAAACATTTCCGCTGGGATGCCCGAAGAGGAAGCGCGTCGTCAAGCCTACTTAAAGCTGGGCAGCCCGCAAAATGTGCGCGAGCATCTGTGGCGATGGAACACAGTGGGATTGATTGATGATTTCTTGCAGGACCTCCGCTATACGCTCCGCACGCTGCGGCGGATGCCCGGATTTGCCGTGGTCGCGCTGCTTACGCTCGCTCTGGGCAGTGGCGCTACCACAGTGATGTTCACCGTCATTAACGGGGTGTTGCTGAAGCCATTGCCGTATGCCGAGCCCAATAAGTTGGTCACGCTGCAGGAAAAAACGGAAAAGGCGAACCAGTTTGGCAATTTATGGTCGGTGGCTTACCCCAATTTTATCGACTGCAAGAATCAGACTCACTCTCTTATGATGGCGGCCTGGCGCTACAGTGGGGGAACTATCTCCGGGCCCGAAGATCCCGAGTATGTTGACGGGTTCCAGATCTCGTCTGAATTGTTCTCCATCCTCGGTGTACGCCTGAACCATGGCCGCGTGTTCCTGCCGGAAGAAGACCGGCTGGGCGCTGCGCCCGTCATCATCATCAGCGATGGCCTATGGCGACGGCGCTTCGGGGCCGGCGAAGATGCTATCGGTAAGCCTCTTCTTTACGATGAAAAGACTTACTCCGTTGTAGGGATTGCGCCTCCGGGTTTTCGGCTGAACGGAGATGAGGCCGACGTATTCACACCTCTCGGCCAGGACACTTCACCTGTCTTGCAGAATCGCGAGCGACATGCCGGCATCAATGCAATAGGACGCCTTCGGCTCGGAGCAACACTCTCACAGGCGCGCAGTGAATTGGCGCTAATCGGCCTGAATCTTGCTGCACAATATCCTGTATCCAACGCTGGCCGCACCTTCGTGGCAGAGCCGCTGAGCGCAAATGTCGGCGACGTAAGCTCGACCCTATGGTTGCTGCTGGGCGCTGTCAGCCTGGTGCTGCTGATCGCATGCGCCAATGTAGCGAACCTTCTGCTGGCCCGCGCCGTTTCGCGGGAACGCGAGTTTGCCATGCGTGTTGCTCTAGGGGCAAGCCGCGGCCGCGTCATGCGCCAATGCCTCACAGAGAGCGCGATATTGGGGCTTGCCGGAGGGTTGCTCGGGATTTCGCTGGCTGCTTTTGGCATCCGCCCGTTTGTTACTTTCTGGCCCGGCACATTACCGCGCGCCGAGGAAATCCACCTTGATTGGCATGTGCTCTTGTTTGCTTTTGCAGTTTCGTTGTTGAGCGGAATTCTCTTTGGACTGGCTCCCGCAATGCGCATTCCGACGCACTCGCTCGACCGTACGCTTCGCGCCGGCGCAAAAACGATTTCCGGTTCGTCACGGCGTCTGCACGGCAGTTTTGTAATCTCAGAAATCGCCTTGGCCGTTGTGCTGCTGATTTCTGCTGGAATAATGGGACGAACGCTGCTTCGGCTTTCATGGTTGAATCCGGGAGTGAACGTTCATAACGTTTTAGTTTCACGGATGGCACTTTCAGCGGCTACGCTGGAAAATCCTGCGCGCATACGTTCGGCATGGCAGGATGCGCTCAATCGCGCCCGCGCCGTACCGGGGACCCAGTCAGTCGCTGTGGTGGATACCGTCCCGATGCGCGACGGCTTTAATCAGGTTAGCTATTGGCGAACTTCAGCGATGCCGCCGCCGAACCAGATGCCTCTTGCGCTGGCAACCAGCGTAACGCCCGACTACCTGCAGGTAATGGGAATTCCGCTCCTGAAAGGGCGCTTCTTCAATGACCAAGACCGCATGGGAAATGAGTTTGTCGCCGTGATTGACGAAGTTTTCGCCCAACAGACCTTTGGCAAAGATGATGCTGTGGGAAAAACCATATGGATACCGCGCAATCTCAGCCCCTATTCTTCCCAAACGGAGGGACCCGATCCTGTACGGATCATCGGCATAGTTGGCCATGTACGGCAGTGGGGGCTTGCTAACGATGACCAGTCAGAGTTGCGTGCACAGTTTTATTACCCCTTTGCTCAAGTTTCAGACCAGCTTTTGCCGCGCTGGTCGCAACTGATGTCTCTTGCGGTGCGAACCAACATTTCGCCATTAAATTTGGTGGAACCTCTACGGCGCGAAGTGCGGGGCGCAAGCGGTGATCAAGTTCTCTATCAGGTTCGCACAATGGAGCAGTTGGCCACCGCATCGCTCGCCCGGCAACGCTTCCTGCTACTGTTGTTCGGAATTTTCGCTGGGTTGGCCTTGCTGTTGGCCTGTGTGGGAATCTATGGTGTGCTGGCGTATCTGACCAGCCAGCGCATCCCGGAGTTTGGTATACGAATGGCGCTGGGAGCCACAGCTCGCAATGTAGTGGGGCTAGTGCTGCGGCAAAGCCTGGGAATGATCGCGGTGGGCGCAATCGCGGGGATAGTGGCGGCTCTTGCTGCGGCGCGTCTTTTGGAACATCTTGTGCCCGGAGTACGGTCCACGGACCCCGTAGCATTTTCGACTATGGTTCTTGTGCTGGTAATAGCGGCGTTGCTTGCGAGCTTTATTCCGGCCCGACGCGCGAGCCGGGTGGATCCGATGAAAGCTTTGCGTCAGGAATAACCACTCTTAAAGAAAGCCTTGGCAATGACTTGCTTCGCGCAGATTCCTGGTGATAGTGCCTCAGCACAGAATGTCGCTAAAAACCAGAGCAACTCCTGAGGTAATGTATTCCATTTACCGCAGTGGCTAAAGCCGGATCAAGGATGACTGCTTGCCGCAGGCATAAATGCCTACTCCACCCCGCAGTCGGATACAAGCGACTATGGAACTGCGTTAAACGCGGTTGAAAGTGTCGTCCGTATCGTCATCGGCGCCGTGGCGGCGGAGAATGCTCACCAGATTTTGCGAGAACGCCGAGCGAGGCATGACCACATCACAACCGGCTTCCACCGCCTTGACCTTGAGATCACCCTGAACGTGAGAAACAAAGCCAACGATGGACGTGGCTTTCTTGTACTTGGAACGCATTTTAGTAATGACCGGCAGCGGCTTGATGCCGTTGCTGTTCAGGTCGACAATAATCAGAGACGGCTTTTCTTCCGAACCTTCGGTCTTTTCCGTGATCTCTTTATCGGTCTTTACGAACTCGACCTTCACGTTGAGCTTGCGCGAGACTTCCTGAATTTTGGCCACGAAGAAAAGATCGTCGACAAAGGCAAAGATCTTTGTGGGCGCGTCCACGCGTTGCGTGAGCGGCTCCATATTGGGACTGGCCTGAGCTCCATTGTGGAACCGCGCTCCCTGCATGCTGTTGCCATTGCCCTGGTTGCGATAGCTATGGTCCATGGGCCCCACAAAGCCCGGTCCGCCGCGCCTTTGTCCGCCCCCGCCGCGATTGTTGCGGTTCTGGCGATTCTGCCCGCCGGGGCGTCCCTGGTTGCTGGACCCATTTTGGCTGTTTTGGCTGTTCTGGCTATTTTGGCCGGGGTTCTGCGAGCCAAAGTTCCGTCTCCGCCGCCGCGACTTACGATTGCGCGGGTTCTGCGGATTCTGCGGTTGGTTCAATCCTTCATTCATTCGTATACCTTGTGAGCTTTGATCTATCTGCCGGACCTCCAAATGTGGTGACCCGCTGTAAGCGAAATCCTCAGGGTCTGGCTGGAAGTCAGTCGGCTAAGTTTCGGAAAATCTTCGTTATATCTGCGCTTGTTCTAAAATCTTTTCGCGCGAATCGTCGCACCGGAACGGGCGGCTACTGAAGACTCCGTGATGTTACCACGAACGTGTCCTGAAGCAAGCAAAAAGTTATAAATTTCCACCCGCCAAAGTCCGCCGATTAAGATTCAGATTGGGACCTTGGGAATGGTGGGCGCTATAGGATTCGAACCTATGACTTCCACCGTGTGAAGATGGCACTCTACCGCTGAGTTAAGCGCCCGATCCGCTGGGGTCTTGCCGCGTCGGGTAAAATTATTCTAACAGAAGGCTTTTCCCACTGTCTT
>DASXJO010000182.1:0-3610 GCA_036497385.1 Candidatus Angelobacter sp.
CGGTGAGGACATCTAGTGGTTCTGGGTAAACTCAAACCGCACTTCAATGTCACTCTCGTGGTCCGCCGATTCATACTTCCATTTATGTACTGCTTGTACCAGAGAAGCCACCAGAACCGGGTTGCCACCCAGCTCTTTCACGCCAACCACTCTGCCGTCTGAAGCCACGGTAAGCAGGACGCGTGCCACTCCCTGGATATTCATTTTGCGAGCAAGTTCCGGATATTCTGGAGGCACGCTGACTTTGAGTTTACGTGTGTTGCTTTGCGCTTGTGTGGTTTGCGAAACCGCCGGCGACATAGCGAGCGTATTCCAAAGTAGTGTCGCGATCAAAATAACGAAGGTCGATCTTAAGAGACGAAAGGCGCGGTTTGAAAAAGTGAGGATCATAATCTCGCTTGCACTCTTACCATTCACATGGAGTCAGGTACACACTTTTGTAGCTGTTTTAGCTTATGAATTTCTGCATATGAATATGCGCTAAATATCGCGCGCACTTCCAGCATAAAAATGTTCGCGTGCTCACGGAAGTTAACACTGCATTGTCCTTTTGTAATTGCATACTAAGATCACGTTACTTCCGTATGGCTGGGGATTTCTATAGTTCCAAAATGGAACAAAAGTGAATAAAACATGGCTGCCTTCCCAAAGCAACATGGGATAGACATGTGTTAGCACGAATCTGCTATCCAGGACTAGCTCCAAAATGGGAAAAACAACAAATCTAAATCAGAAAAGTGCGCTAGTAATACGACCCAAGTAACTAACGCAGATTGTGTGCAGCATAGATAATCAGCCCGCACAGAATCACTGCAACTGAATCGGTGAAGCGTCCAGCGGACGCCTCTCATTGAAGTTGCGTAAATCATAAAGAAGAGGAAAGAAAATGCTGCAACGGCTACTTCGTCGTCAACCAATATTGAGCGGTTCGCTTGTTCTTTTGATGTTGCTGTTTGGCCTGGCCTTGTTTGCCCAGTCTGATGCCGGCGCAGGCGGGCTGCGCGGGGAGATCAGCAATGCTGATGGCACAGCCGCCGCGAACGCGACTATTACTGTTCGAAACGCTGAAACCGGCTATGTGCGCGAATTGCATACCAATAACGTCGGGCAGTTTGATGCCCAGGCTTTGCCGGTGGGCCGTTACTTTGTTCAGGCCTCGCAAGGCGACTTTAAGACTGATGAAGTAGAAGCGATCGTTACCGTAGGGCGTAGCCACGCAATGACATTGGCGTTGAAGTCCGCTACCCAGGATGTCGGCGGCAAAGAGCAAACGGTACAGACCCAGACGATGGTAATGAATACAGATAGCCCCATCGATACCCATGATGCCTCTAGTTCTGCGAGCGTTTATCTGCGGTCTATCACCTCAGCCCCGATTCGTGGTCGCGCTTTTCCTGATCTTGTGCAGTTGACGCCAGACATTTACCAGGAATCAGATCGCAACGGGCTGGTGATCTCCGGCCAGCGTTCCATCAATTCTTATGTTGCGCTCGATGGCGCAGACTTCAATGATCCTCTGCAGGGCAACCAGCGCGGCGGCAACGATCCAGTGTTTTTCTTCCCATTGGCCGCCGTGCGGGAGTTCCAGGTAGTGCGCAGCGGTCTTGACGCCGAGGTCGGACGCACGAATGCCGGCTTTGTTAACGCCGTGACCAAGTCAGGCACGAATGACTGGCATGGTGAAGGCTTCTACATGAATCGCAACTCAGACTTCACTTCGGCGGACGCTTTCGGTAACCCTGCCGTCAATATGCAACATCAGTTCGGCGGATCACTGGGTGGACACCTCAAAAAGGACCGCACATTCTTTTTTGTCGCGGCCGAGCAGAACTTCCTCGACCTGCCTTTCACCGTCAAGTTCCAGCCGCAACCTGCGGGCGTAACGCTGCCGGCCAGCCTGCTGGCTTTGCAGGGAGTGGACAACGGAACCAATAACGTGACCTCAGCTTTCGGCAGGCTTGACCATTCGATTACATCCAAGCACATGCTGAATGCCGAATTAATGTATGCGAACGTCGACGCGCAAAACTTTGGTCTGTCGCCGCGGACGAATGACATTGCAGAATCCACGAACTTTGACCGTCAGGGATCCAGCGGCGCCGGCAAGATCAGCCTGGTATCCGCATTCAGCTCTTCATTACTGAACGAACTTCGTGGACAGTACGCCACGGATTATCGTTTTGAACAGCCCAATGTACAGACATCCATGGTGGTGATCACCGGTGTCGGCACAATAGGCGCTGAAGTCACGCATCCACGCATGTTCGATAACAAGCGCTATGAATTGACCGATAACGTCAGCATCACCAGGGGCCGCCATTCAATCCGGTTTGGTGTGGATGGCAACATCACTCCTTCCCGCCAGGAACGTGAGACATTCATGGCCGGCCGGTATGATTTCAAGTCGCTGGCTGACTTCAACGCAGGCAAAATTGCCCGCTATCGTATTACGCTTCCCACAAACGGCGATCCCAATTCGCTGATCTACGACGCCACTCAGCACGAACTAGGCTTCTTTGTTCAAGACAAGTTCGCGCTTACCCGGAACCTGATGGTCAATGCCGGTTTCCGCTGGGACGGCGAGTGGAACCCACAGCCGCCGAACCCGAATCCGGCTTTCGCAGTGACACAAACAATTCCCAACGACCTGGCCATGTGGCAGCCGCGACTCGGACTTGCGTGGGATCCCAAAGGCCATGGTACAACCGTGATCCGCGCCTCTGCCGGCATGTACGATGCACGCACTCCCGCTAATCTGTTCCAGCGCATGTTTACTGATAACGGGCTGAACACGGTAGTTTTTGACAGCAAGGTCGACAAGACTCTTCTGAACTTCGTTCAATTCCCGAACACCCTGGCTGGTATTCCTGCAGGCGTAGCTCCGGCCCCGACGAAGGTTGTTGGCTTTGATCCTAATTTCAAGAACCCGCGTTCGTTCCAGGCCAGCGCCAGCGTGGAAACTGCCATCGGTGATGCGTGGTCTATTTCCGGTGGTTACACCCGCAACTCCACATGGAACCTGCAGCGCCGTCTGGACCAGAACCTTTTCCCGGCCACATTTGATGTGACCGGTATGCCGATTTTCCCCACAGTACGTCCAAATCCGTCGATTGGCCCGTTGTCAGTCAATCAATCTGAAGCGCATTCCACGTATGACGGATTTGATTTCACCGTCAACCGCCGGTTGAGCCATCACTTGCAGTTCCAGGCGGGATACACGCTGGCATGGAACCGTGATGACGAATCTGGCGAACGCGTTTTCAATCGTGAAGGCGCGCTTGATCCGCTGTTGCCTGAACTGGATGCGGGGCCTTCGAAGAACGACATTCGCAACAACCTGCGCCTGAGCGGCATTCTGGATCTGCCGCACGGCTTCACTCTCAGCGCCATTACGCTCAACCGCTCGGCTGCGCCGTTTACTCCGACGATTGGATTCGATACGCAGAATGACGGCAACGACGACAATGATCGCGCCATCATCAATGGTCATGTTGCCGGACGCAACAGCATGCGCGGAAGCCCCTTCAATGATCTTGACATGCGCATTCTGAAGTCATTCCGCACCGGCGAGCATTCAAAATTGGAGACGTTTGCTGAATTCTTCAACGTG
>DASXJO010000183.1:0-13479 GCA_036497385.1 Candidatus Angelobacter sp.
CGATGCACCTGTTACCAATGCGACCTTTCCATCAAGCTTTCCCATTTATCAATCTCCTCGGTTTGGCGTTGGCTTCCGTCCGCAATGCACAGGGATAGCATGCCGGTACCGTTTGCCGATAAATCAACAGTGCCGCATTAAACGTTAGTTCTGCAGAAATCGCAGAATCTGGTCGAGAAACGCGCTGTGATACTGGAAAATAGCTCCATGTCCAGCATCAGGAAAAATGCTCAACTCAGAGTGTGGCAGCTTGCGCGCTAACTCCACCGAATTGATTGACGACACCATCACGTCGGTGTCGCCGTTCGCTACAAGCACCGGATGTTGGATACTGTCCAACGAGATCGGCTTAGGCGCCATGCCCCATTTGGTAATCGCGGTCACCTGAGCAACGATGGTCTCTTGTGTTGCAGGCAGATCGCGGTCCTGTTGTCGAGTGCTGAGACGCTGGAGAAATTCCGCAGCGGCCTGCTGGCCATCATGAGACTGTGTGAAAAAAAGCGACTGCTTCGGATGCTTCTTTTCGGCTGTTGCCTTAGCCATGGCGTTCTGCAACACGGCGGCCACGTTGCTGACCCCTTCTCCACCGGCGGCCGAAGTGCCTGCCAGAATTATTCTGCGCACGGGATCGGGATGTTTTTGCGCGATAACTTGAGCGATGAAACCACCGAGTGAGAAACCAAACAGGTCGGTTTTCTTAAGCCCTAAGGCTCGAATGAAGGCCACTGCATCCGTTGCCATGTCTTCGATGGTGTCTGGTGTTGTGCCCTTGGATCCGCCGACGCCGCGGTTGTTGAAGACGATGACACGGTGCTTCTCGGCCAGGCCGTCAATAGTTCTCGGGTCCCAATCATCGAGAACAGCCGTTAGATGGTGAAGCAGGACGATCGGAATGCCATTCTTTTCGCCTGTTTCTCGATACACAAAGGAAGTCCCGTTCACGTCAACCGTTTTGGTAACCGCATCAACATAGCTATTAGTCATCGTTCTATCTCCCGTTATTTAATTTAGTGTAGACAGACGCATCGAATACATGGCGACCGTTGGCATTTCTTAGGTCATTTAGGGAAGCTCTCACCATCGCATGCCTCTCGAACCTGCCTGTCAGAACGTTGGATTATCAGAGAGACTGATCGGTCGCATATTAATTAAAAATAAATTAGGATATTCTCGTAGACATGCGACCGCCGGTTACAGACGTTGTCTTCAAAGGACCGGTGATCCCGTAATGCATCCTGGGACCGCTCGGTCTCATCCAGTCTGTGTTGTACTGCGAAATCTGTGGTCGGGCGATCACAAAATCAATTTCACGCGGGAGTGTCAACGTGCGCAAAGGCGAGAAAACACGGCAGGAAATCATTCGTAAGGCAGCGCCAATCTTCAATCAAAAAGGATACAACGGCGCGGCACTGTCCGATCTCATGCGAGCCACCGGCCTGGAAAAAGGCGGGATTTACAGGCACTTTGGCAGCAAAGAAGAGCTTGCGGGAGATGCCTTCGACCATGCCTGGAAAGTTGCAACGGCTGCGCACTTCGAAGGAACAGAGGATATCCCGAATACCGTTGATCGTCTCAAACAAATTGTGCGGAACTTTCGCGACAGACGTAACGGACTGGTGCCGGGAGGCTGCCCGCTGCTGAACACGGCCGTCGATTCCGACGACGGTAATCCTCAGTTGCGAGCCAAAGCCCGCCAGGCCCTTAGTTCCTTGCTCGATCGTCTGCAATCAATTGCCGAGGAGGGGCAACGACGAGGCGAGGTGCGTGCCGATGTCGATTCGATGAAGTTAGCCACTTTGATTGCAAGTACTCTTGAAGGCAGCATAATGGTGAGCCGTCTGCAGAAGAAAGAAGAGCCTCGCGACCTTGCTGTCCGTCATCTGGAAGAATACCTCGAATCGAGAGTGCGCGCGCAGAAAGTGCGCACGAGGGGAGTTCCGTAGAATCGCCAAGTCGCTTCCCTCATGATCGAATCTGCATTGGCTGAAGCTCGCGGACAAGGTTGGCGGTCACTAGAGGCGCGGCAACAATATTGGGCATTCCGCGAACTCTTTAGTCAAGGATCAAGATATTGCCGGAAAGACACGCCGAACGCTCTAGAGATCATAATCGAAGGGTTGAAATATGACCGGCATCGGTCGTGAATGTCGTCGCCTTCGACATTTCCGACCCTGAGCAAGCCGCACGTTGACTACAAAACGCGCCGATCAGCCAACCGATATCGCAGCAACTAAGAGCATGGTGACAAATACCCCGAGCACAAGTACGAACATTACGGTCATTCCTAGTAGGACCTTAGGCCTGAGGTTGTGATTCGAGCTCGTTGCTTCTCTTAGTATTGTCATTTTACTTTGCTCCTATTCGCTGATTTGAGCCGCTTCGATCCCGATTCATCCATCGTCTCTCGGGTAAGATTGAAGCCCGTGATTACGGTGTCAGCCAGTAATCGAGAAAAAAATAGCCGGAGGAGATGCAAACGCTCCTACACCGCACCCCGGCTGGGTAGTTGGTTTGTTAAAGTGCAGAGCTTATCCGCCGTAATCGCCCTGCAGGTCATGTTGCCAATCTTTGTCCTGCTGCTCAATCTTCTGCTCGTCCTGGGACGTCGGTTCGTCTTGGGGCTTCTGTACATCCTGAGACTTTTGTTCGTCCTGCCTCGCTGCATCGTTCGCCGTCCGGTTGCAATCACTCTGTTGAGTGGCATTGGTTGCGGCGGCTGCATCGTCCGGCTTTACATCAGCGCTCTTCGCGAAAGCTGAGATTGAAGTTGCGAGCAGGGTCACCATAAGGGTACGTGTAAGAATCGTCTTCATAATTGCTCCTTTACATACATGACTAGAGCATCTGAAGTGCCAAACGTGTCCAAGGCAGAGCAGCCGAACTTGTGGAAAGTAAACATATTTTGTTCAGGCGTGCGGAGCAAATCCGCATGGGCTGTCGAATGTCAGACACTTGTCGACAGTCAATTCGTCACGTGAACTTCAAAGGGCAAGAGCGTAAACGAGATCCACTCCACAAACGTATAGAGACGACGATCGAGTGCAATGAGGAATAAGCAATAGGCGATACAAACGGCGGGAAAACACGAACGGAGTTGTCGAATCGAAGCTACTGGATATTAGGCAGTGACTCTGGCTCACTGGGTTCTCCATCGAGGCCATCCCGCTGTGGTTGCCGACCGGGACGGGAGATTCCAAGCTTCTTCATTTTAGAAATCAACGTGGTGCGCTTTAGCCCCAACTTGGCGGCTGCCCCGGTTTGCCCGCCAATTAACCAGCCGGCGCTGTCCAGCGTCCTCAAGATCAGAGCGCGTTCAGAATCCTTCAAGGTATTCTGCGCGGGAGAAACGGTTATGACCTCTGTGTCCGCTGGCGGCAAGGGATTAGGAAGCACGCCGTCGTTTGCCAGGATCACTGCACGCTCAATCAGGTTCTGAAGCTCGCGGACATTCCCGGGCCAGGAATACGAGCTAAACGCCGACAATGTCTCCTCAGGAATGTCTTCAATTAGCTTGCCCATCTTGCGGCCAAAGATCTCGACGAAGTGTGCTACCAGGGCGGGGATGTCTTCACTCCGCGCCCGCAATGGTGGCAGCAGGACAGGAAACACGTTCAAGCGATAGTAAAGGTCACTGCGAAACTCATTCCGTCTCACCATGCCAGCTAAATCCCGATGAGTGGCTGCCACAAGCCGGACATCCACATGGTGAGTCCGACCGCTGCCAAGCCGTTCGAACTCCTGTTCCTGCAAAACACGCAGCAGTTTGGGTTGCAGCGCCAGTGGAATGTCGCCCACCTCATCCAGAAAGAGCGTTCCTTTGTCGGCCATTTCAAAGCGACCAACCTTTTGCGCGATCGCGCCTGTAAAAGCGCCTTTCTCATGGCCAAAAAGCTCGCTTTCCAGCAGATCGAAAGGGATGGCAGCGCAGTTCAGCTTGATGAACGGACGTCCGCACCGCGAGCTGATGTTGTGAATCGCGCGTGCAATCAGTTCCTTGCCCGTACCGGTTTCTCCCTGCACAAGAACTGTGGAGTCCGTAGGCGCAACACGCTCAACTTGCTCGAGCACCGCTTCCAGTGCAGGGCTGCTACCTATGAGCTGCTCGAATCTGCGTTCACGCGGATCCTGGTCTATGCTTCCGTATCTTGCAAAAGTTGCCAAAGCGCCCTCCTGAAGACCTGCTGAACGAGTTTGTCTTAACGGCTAGCTTCCAGAGCCGCACGAACACTCTCAAGCAAGGCTTCGTCGTCGAACGGTTTTGCCAGGAACTCTACGGCGCCCGCTCTTAGAGCCTGCAGCCGCATTTTGGCATCGCCATGCGCAGTGATGAAGATGGTAGGAATCCTGCAATGCTCCGCATTCAATCTGCATTGCAGCTCCAGGCCGGACATTCCTGGCATGCGGATATCCGCAATCAGGCACGCAGTCTGGAGATGCTGGCCGGACTGCAAAAATTCTTCCGCCGACCCAAACGCGCGTGACGACCATCCAACCGATTTCAGGAGGCCTTGCACCGCAGTACGCATCAAATCATCGTCATCGACAATTGCAACTAACTTCGTGTTTCCATTCGTTCCCATACAAGAAAGTTACAGTGGCATCAAAAGCGGCGCAATTATACGTTGGTATATGGGTGCTCATACGTCCTGAGCATAGCGTGGAGACCGCGGGCAGGCGATTTCACCAGTGGAACGCGGCTGAAACAGAGCAAAAACGTGACTTCTGATTTGTGATTTGTGGTTCAAGAGCAAAAACCAGCTAAGCTATTTTTTGCCGGTGGGAAGCTCAAGTCTGGCCGCCATTCGGACCAAATGTGCCAGGGAGTCAGCCTGCATCTTGTGCATTACATGCCCGCGATGGATCTTTATCGTAATTTCACTGGTTCCGAGGTCGAACGCAATTTGCTTATTGAGCATGCCCGAAACCACCAGCCCCATGACCTCACGCTCGCGCGCGGTCAGCGATTCGTAGTGTTTTCGCAGCCCGGCAAGCTCACTCTGCTGCTGGCACGTTATCCGGTCACGATCCAAAGCCAAGTGGATCGCATCCAGCAAATCCTGGTCCCGAAAAGGCTTGGTCAGGAACTCTACGGCTCCGGATTTCATCGCCCTCACGGTCATGGGAATATCTCCATGGCCGGTGATGAAGATGATAGGGATGTGGAAGCCCGCGTCAGTTAACTCGTGCTGAAAGTCCAGGCCGTTTACTCCAGGCAGCCTCACGTCAAGGACGAGGCAACTTGGTCCGTCCGGGCGTTTGCTGCGCAAGAATTCCTGAGGCGTAGCGAAAGTCTCTGAACGCAAGCCAACCGACTTAAGCATGCCCTGAATGGCGGAGCGCACCAGAGCATCATCATCAATGACGAACACCGTGGGAGCGGAGGCGGATATCATTCATAGCCCTCGGCTTTCATGGGTAGAGTGAAATTAAAAATTGCGCCGCGCGGGGAATTTTCGGCAGCCCATAAGCGGCCGCCATGTGACTCGACAATGGAACGGCTGATTCGAAGTCCCATTCCCGTGCCATGGACCTTGGTGCTAAAGAACGCGTTGAAGATCTGGTCGGCGTGTTGCGGCGGCAATCCCATGCCGGTATCGCTTACCGAGACTCGTAGGTCTTCTTTTTCTTGCTGAGATGTAATGGTAAGCTCCCGCATCCCCACGACATCCTTCATTGCATCGATGCTGTTCATGATGAGGTTCATCAGCACCTGCTGTAGTTGCACCCGATCGGCCATCAGCTCATAGCAATCCGCAGAAAAATCGGTTCGAATTGATATTGAGTATTGGGCCGCCTCGTTGCGCAAGAGGACGATCATTTCTCGAATAACCTCATTGACGTCAACCAACTCCCGTTCCGAAGCGCCCTTCTGGAACAGCATGCGGGTTCTGCCGATGATTTCTGCCGCACGCCGGCTATCTTTCACTACTCTCATGGCAGCCTCGCGGGCCTCTGCAAGATTTGGGGGGTCACCAGCGAGCCAGCGCAGGCAGGTATTAGCGTCAGTGATAGCGGCAGCAATGGGTTGATTCACCTCATGCGCAAGCGAGGCAGTCAGCTCACCCATGGTGGTCACCCGGCTGACCCGTGTGATTTCCGCCTGCGCCTGACGCAGAGCCTCTTCCGCCTGCTCGCTCTCAATGGCGATACTCGCGAGATGAGTGATCCGCTCTGTGACATGATGCTCCTGGGGAGTCGGGGCGCGCGGTTCGCGATAGTATGTCGCGAAGGTCCCCAACACTTTTCCATGCGAGGATAATATCGGTGCCGACCAGCACGCTCGGAGCCCGTGCGGCAAGGCGAAGTCGCGGTAATTGGCCCATAGCGGATCCGTCGCGATGTCAGAGACGATCACCGGCTCTGCGCGATAAGCGGCTGTTCCGCACGACCCCGCGCACGCGCCAATTGACAAACCATTAACTGCCTCAATGTAGGGAGTCGGCAAGTTGGGCGCTGCTCCGTGACGAAGGCAGTTGGTGTTCGAATCCAACAACAGGACCGAAGACAGAGAGCCGCTGGACAATTCTTCCACCAGCCGGCACAAGGCATCGAGGATGCTGGCACGAGAGTCGTGCGTCGCGATCATCTCCAGAAGTCGTTTTTCTCCGGCCAGTAACATCTCTGCCCGTTTTCGGTCGGTGATGTCCGTCGAACTGCCGACGAATTGCAACAAATCTCCGGTGGCGTTCAAAACCGGATGACCGACGGTATGGATGTATTTGACTGTGCCGCCCGGTAGAAGAATCCGGTATTCCAATTCGAACTCCGCCTTTTTAGATAGCGCTCGACCGATTACCATTTCCCGCCTCGCCCGGTCCTCCGGGTGAATGCGCTGGAATCGTTCTTCCCAACTTGGGACGCCCTTTTTGGGATCGAAGCCATAGATCCGATACCATTCCTCGGAAAGATGTAGCGAGTCATTTCCCGGTGGCGACCAGACCCAACTTCCTGTACGCGCGAGCCTCTGCGCTTCCGCCAGATAACTCTCGCTTTGCCGCAGCGCTTCTTCGGCCCGCTTGCGATCCTCGATATCAAAGGCGGATGCATACCATTTGACGATTTTTCCTGTTTCGTCATACAGAGGCACCGCGCGAAACAGGTGCCAGCGATATACTCCGTCGAACCGGCGCACGCGTGCTTCGCTCTCTCTCGGGTTACCGCCGGCCACCGGTTTATCGCCCACCAGCATCGATTTCCATTGAGCCGTGAAGCCTGGAAGATCCTCGGGATGGATGATCGGCCGCCACTCCCCATCGTACATATCCGCCTCTGAAGGCACGGACATTTTCATCACATCAGCGCGATCCAGCGCTGTCTCCAGGGAAAAACCAAAATAATCCAGCCAGCCCTTATTTACATAATCAAGGTAGCCGTCAGGGCGACAACTGTTTAGCATTGCTGGAGTAGTATCCACCACAAGACGAAGACGCTGTTCCGCAAGGGCCTCGCTTTGCCGGAGTTCCTCTTCCGCGCGCTTACGGTCGCTGACGTCCATCACCGCCCCAACAAACTCGACCTCAGAGTCATCTCTTTCGGCATGTGCCACAACGTGGACGTGTTTGACCGCGCCATCCGGCATTACCAGGCGATATTCATGCTGAAAATCCCTTCCATCCTGCAACGCGCGCTCAACAGTCTCTTTCACCAGGACCGCATCTTCCGGATGAACCCGTTGGAGAAAAAGTTCCACTGTCGGTTTCGTTGTTCGGTCATATTGGAAAATGCGAAAGGTTTCCTCAGACCAGAAGAGCTCTCCGGTGGAAATCCTCCAGCCAAAACTGCCCGTATGACTTAGCCTTTGCGCTTCCGCCAGGTATGCCTCACTGCGTCGCAGCTCGTCGTTGACCACCGTCAGTCGTTCGGTCCGTTCGGCGACTCGTTGTTCAAGCACTACTGAGATCCGCTTCTGCTCGTCGGAGCGCCGGGCCTCTTGCAAGCCAATGCCGGCTTGGTTGGCCGCAACGCGCAGAAGGAGCCGCTCGACTTCGGTCGGGAAATCAGATCTCTGAGAGCCAGCTACCAACACGCCTTTGTGCTGGAGGCTCAACGAGAACGACGCGATCCAGACTTCTCCTTCTCCTGCAGGATTTGGAACCACGCTTCGCGAGGCGCTTTCATTACCCGTCAGCCAGTGGTCAAGACTTCGACAGAATGGCTGCGGCTGAACGGAAGAACGCCAATGATCACCCAACCGGACCACCTCGATGGGCGGGCCATCACTCGCCTCCAGCCGCGCATACGCAAAATCGATGCGCAACATGGTGAGGAGCACGTCGAGCAGAGTGCCTAAGATGTGGGATGGCTCGCTGCCACTCCAAATCGCAGGAAGCGACAAAACACTGATCAGGTCATTGATGCAGTTCTGAAGGCGCTTGATCTCGGCTGTATTTTCCATTTTTCAATTCCGACTCAAGCCGCACACGGGCTACGCGTTGCCCGTAGTATGCCGTTTACGCAGCTCCCGCAAGAATTCATCCGGCGGAACGAAGAAAGGGTTCTCCTGAAGGACCCCGCCGATAATGATCATTGGGTGCGTCCGCATAATGTCTACGACGATTTGCCCGCCAAACTTGGCGATATCGTAAATTCATATAACCGGGTCCTTATAGCGAGGCAGAAGATAGTTCAGTCGCGTCTCGTATTCCACCAAATCGTCGACGCCCGGCCGATCTTCAAGCGCCCATTCCATATGCGCCACCAGCCGGGTACGCGTGAACCCTTGCTGCGGTCCCGCATCGAGAACCTCCTGGATCAGAGTGAGCATCCGGTCCTGATCGAAGTGACCATCACGTAGATATGCATCAGCCCAGTTGCATAGCTCAAACTGGCCGTTCATTTCTGCTTTCTCCACATTGATGCCAGTCGACATCAGCCGTAGGCGGTGCTCCTCTCGCAGCCTGGGGTCAACAATGTGAAACGCTTTCTCGCCCCGGTCGAAACCGTCTTTGATGAATGGAAGTAGCACCCGGTATTCTTCGTCAGCGTTATGAAAAAAAGCACAGACGTGACGTTGCGCATCAAGTACTGAGCCTGCGAACGGAATGGGTTGGCTGGCGTCACTCGTCATTTCTTTATTGGTCTTCATACGATCATACGCAGGATCCATTGGTCTCTCCCCACAGGCAACCGCAAAAGCCAGCCGTGAATTCGTCGGCACTGTTGCGCGTCCAACGCGAACCTTCCAACGGGACCGCCCTACGGCTCGGCTGCTGTGGCCACTCCACAGATTCTACGCTTATTCCGCGCTCTTCTAATCGGAACTCCATCATTCATCTACCTCAACTTTGGTTGGTAGGGTGAAATAAAAAGTCGCGCCACGTGGAGAGTTGCGGCCAGCCCACATGCGGCCTTCATGCGATTCGACGATCGAACGGCTGATCGAAAGTCCCATGCCAGTTCCATCAAGCTTGGTGGTAAAAAACGCATTGAAGATCTGCTCCGCCTGCTGTGGGGGAACTCCCATGCCGGTATCACTTACTGAAACCACTAGCTCTCCATTTTCTACTGGCTGTGACTTGATGGTTAGATCGCGTGTTCCATTTGCCTCTCTCATTGCGTCGATACTGTTCATGATCAAGTTCATCATGACTTGCTGCAATTGCACGCGATCTCCCTTGATGTGCGGAAGATCCGCCGCCAGCTCCGTCCGAACCGCTATGGAGTATCGCGCTACTTCATTGTGCAGAAGGAGAATCATCTCTCGTATAAGTTCGTTTACGTCCACTAACTCCCGTTGCCGTGCGCCCTGCTTGAAGAGCATGCGGACGTGGCTGACTATTTCCGACGCCCGCGTGGTATCTTTAACGACTCTCATCGCAGCCTCCCGCGCCTCTTCCAGGTCGGGTTCATCGCGAGCCAGCCAGCGCAAGCAGGTATTGGCGTCAGTAATTGCGGCTGCAATCGGTTGCTTTATTTCATGCGCCAGGGAAGCAGACAGCTCTCCCATGGTAGTCACGCGGCTGACGTGTGCCAGATCCGCCTGAGCCTGCCGCAATTTCTCGCGCTCTTCTTCCGCCCGCTTGCGCTCGGTCACGTCAATGGAGGTACCAATAAATTCAACCACGTCCCCGGCCTCATTGAAAACAGGGTGGCCCACTCCGTGAATGTACTTCACAGCGCTACTCGGTAGAGCTACACGGTAATCCATCTTATAGTCGCTGCGCTCCCGGGCTGCCCGGTCCCAGGTTTCGCGGACTCGCCCGCGATCGTCCGGATGTATACGCTGGAGAATAGTTTCCAGTGTGCGCGGACGTGCTTCGGGATCGAAGCCAAACAATCGGGAGTATTCCTGGGACCCATGGACGATCTCTTCCGTGATGACGTTCCACGCCCAGCTGCCGGTGTGACTTAATCTCTGCGCTTCAGAAAGATAAGCTTCGCTGCGGCGAAGTTTCTCGTCGGCCTGTTTGCGCTCATGGCTTTCCGCTTGCAACGCATCATTAGCCTTCTGGAGTTTCTGGACTGTTCCCACGAGATTGTCGCGGGCGACTCTTAGCGATTCTGTGGCGCTTCTCTGCGCGGCGCTCAAGCTTCCGATGATGAAGGCTGACAGGGCAAAAATAGCAAGCCGCGGTATTGCGTCGGGCTTCACAATGAGAGAGTGTTGGTGAGACAGGAAGAAGAAATCGAAAGCAGCAGTGGAGAGCACCGTCGCAAACAATCCCGGCCTGAAGCCACCAAACCAGGCACTCAGCATGACGGCACAAAATAACAGTGACGCGGGAGCCATTTCCAGATGCAATGGCGGCCATTGGGGAAGAAGCAGTGCTATAGACACCGCTAGTACAGCAATCGCATATTTCAGGATGACATGCGACCTGGTCCACGGTAAAGGATCGGAACTGGACATGCTTCTGCTCCGGGGATGCAGAGTGTCGCTTCCTGCAAGTAAGAATCCTAACATCAGGGAGTGCCCTTTTCTCTGGATTTGAGTTATCTTGCGCATAGCAACGGAATTGAGTTTCAGGCCTCCTGATCAGTCTCTGGAAAGAAATAAGTGCCATAGCTTGGCTGTTCCAAGTGTTGCCGCCAAAATCAGCGCCATGACGGATTAGTGATTGGCGGCTGCAGGCGTTCCCGAGGTCGTGCCCACCAGCTTTCCGCAACACTCAGGACGTTGAGGAAGGTTTGAGCTGTCCCATCCTCCGCCGAGAGCCTGGATCAATTGCACACCGGCGACCATTCGCCGCCCCAGAATGTTGACTGCGGTAGCCTCGTTCGACAAAGCCGCGCTCTGTGCAATGGTGACTTCCAGGTAACTGGTAACTCCGCCCTTGTATCGCTGTATAGAGAGCTCCAAAGATTTCTGGGCAGCGAGCACTGCTTCATTCTGGGTCTGCGCTTCCTTCTCCAGAATGCGCAATGCGGCAAGATTGTCTTCCACCTGTTGAAAGCTGGTAAGTACCGTTTCGCGATAGGACGCCACGGTCTGATCGTAAACCGCAATCGCCTGGTCTGAAGCGGCACGGCGTCTGCCGCCGTCAAATACCGTTTGCAACGCGGAGGCGCCAACCGACCACAATCCGGCAGGACCCTGCAACAATGTTGTGATCGCGCCGCTTTCGAACCCTCCGGCAGCGGTCAGATTCAACAGCGGATAATAGGCAGCTCTGGCTACTCCGATCCGGGCGTTCGCCGCCGCCGTCTGTCGCTCGGCAGATGCGATGTCAGGTCGCCGTTCAAGTAGCTCGGATGGGATACCCGCTGGAATCGGCGGCGGCGGCGACTGGAGCGGAAGGGGAGGAAGGCTGAAAGCTGCTGGAGGTTTGCCGATCAGAACTGCAACAGCATGTTCAAACTGCGCGCGGGCCACTCCCACGTCGATTGCCTGGGCACGGGTTGTCTCAAGTTGCGTCTTCGCCTGCTCGACCTCGACTTCCGAGCCGACTCCTCCCTGAAATCGCGCCACATTCAACTGCAGCGCCTGCTCATAATATTGAACAGTGGAGTTCAAGAGCTGCTCTTGCGCATCCAGGCTGCGCGCCTGGAAATAGAAAAGGGCCAGTTGCGCGTGGACGCTCAGGTTGACTGTTGCCAGGTCAGCGGCGCTGGCTTGCGCCTGCTCGCGAAAAGATTCAACGTTCTTGCGAATTCGTCCCCAGGCGTCTACTTCGTAGGACAATTCTACCGGCAATTGAAAGTCATTTTCTGTACGACCATTGCTAATTGCATTCAGCGGAGCGTTGTTGCTGGAGATTCTTGTACGTGACGCTGAAGCGCCGACTGCCACGGTCGGAAAGTAATCGGCGCGGTTGTAGCGGACGAGTGCTCGAGCTTGTGTATATTGGGCCTGTGCTGCCTTGATGTTCTGGTTGGAAATAGTCACTTGCTGTTCCAAGGCATTCAGTTGCGTGTCCTGAAATATCTCCCACCAATTACCGCGCAGGCTCAATTCGTTCGGCTGTGCTGTTTTCCAGTTACCAGCCTCTTTATAAGCAGGCGGAACTTCAGCCGGCGGGCGGTTGTACTTGGGGCCAACTGCACAACCGGCAAGAAAGAGCACACCTGCCACAAAAACGGTTGCTCTGCCCTTTGCGCCGACTCGAATACTCTTTCTGGGGTTCCAAAAAGAAATCATTGTGTGCCTCCCGCAGCGGCCGCGGCCTGTACGATCTGCACTTTTTGTCCATTGACGATTGAATCTGGCGGACTGACAATTACCGATTCGTTACCTTTGAGACCAGAAACAATTTCAATTTGCTCACCGAAATCACGGCCAGGTGTCACCGGCGTGAGCACAACGCTGCCGTTGTTTACCACCGCCAATTGCAGGCCTTGCGAGCGAAAGATGAGAGTGGAGACTGGCACCAGAAACGAGGAAGTCTGTCCCGGGACTTTCAGGTGGACTTCGGTATAAGCGCCTGTGAGTAACTCGCCGCTCGGATTATCCACGTCAATTTCCGCCGTCAAAGTGCGCGTGGTGAAGTTGATGGAGTTTGACGTTCTGACCAGGTTGCCCTGGAATTGCCTTCCGGGAAATTCCGCCAGAGTCAGCGCCGCGGTCAGACCGGGAGCAGCCGCCTTGGAGTACTGTTCGGGCACATTCACGTAGACGCGCAGCTTGCCCGGCTGTGAGACATGGAACAGGTCGGTCTTCACGTTCCCACTGTTCCCGGAATTGATCAGCTGCCCAATATCGGTATTACGGGCAGTGATAATGCCATCGAAGGGAGCGTAAACCTTCTCAAATGACTGCAAGGTCTCAAGCTGCCGGACATTGGCCTGATCTGCCTCGACAATGGCCTCGTTCGCGTTGTAAGTGCCCTCGGCATTGTCTGCATCCTGCTGCGCCACTGCGTGTGTTGCCAACAAACCCATGTAGCGGGTCTTGGTGATCTCCGCCAGCTTTAGATTGGCCTGCGCGGTGGCCAGATTGCTGCGTGATTGCGCCAGTTGCTGATCGACTTCCGGCGTCTCAATCACAGCCAGAAGCTGGCCCTTTCTTACATGCGATCCGATATCGGCGTACCAGTTTTTCAC
>DASXJO010000184.1:0-1588 GCA_036497385.1 Candidatus Angelobacter sp.
TCCAGGCCGCCGCAATCCTCCGCGAATATGCAGACGACGCCGGTAAACAGTGACAGGAGCCTGGCTTGGATGCAGTCCGTCACGTCTTGCCGCGTTGGCGGCCTGCCGTCGTCCGGCCACGCTATGGGATGAGTGGTGCTCTCATGGCAGGAGCCACCTCTGCTCAAATCTGGTTGTGCGTGTTCGGAAGCGCAATCGGCAATCAGGAGCGGGTACTCGTCGCCGACGGTCGACGGATCCAGACACACATTCGCGATGCCAGGCCTTCGACAGTTGGATACGCCGTTTCCCGGGAATATGGCCCTTAGTGCTCTGGCCTTGGACTGTCTGCCGAGGAAGAGGATGAGCGTCGGGTACTGCTTCGCCGGCCGTGGGAGGGAGAGAGCAATGTTGTCGAGCCGATTCCCGTACTGAAGTTGGAAGCCAATCCCGTCCTGATCTAGGCGGAGCCACTGCTGGTGCACGCACGACGCCATTGAACGGGGCGGTGGTCTCAGGCCGGATATGTTCTCTTTATCACGGCGCGTATACCTAACGCACATGGTGAATACCAGCATCTACGGGATGGTCTGAATGGTGGGAGGGGGTCGAAAAGCACCTGGTCAGTCCCCAACCACGAGCCGCCGTCGGTGGAGGTGCATGATGGCCCTCAGATTCGCGCTGCCCAAGCTCCTGCCATTTTAGGATCGCGGCCGCTCATCACTGCGTCTGAGCTTTGGTGAAAGGCTCCACAGACAAGATCTTTGCCTACAACCTGTCGAGAATACGTCTGGTATGCGCTCCATAGCCTTTACCGGTCCCGCTAACGCCTGGCTTAGCCGACTCTATGCTGCCTCATTATGTGGTCCAAGGAAGAAGATTTTGAGAGGGAACAGGGGCAGAAATACCAAAAACGCTGGCTGCGAACTACTACACTTGGCCGACTGGTCTTCATCTTCACCGGGAAGGAGAAGACACCTCCGCAGTACCGCGATTCTTTTAACGCTTGCAAAGTATGCAGACATGCGCAAACACGCCGAGGGGAGGAAAGTTAGCAGTTAGGAAAATAGTGAACTGCCATGTACACGATCACTCAAGTTTGGGTGACAGGGATAATGTTTAGGGACCGAGCAGATGTAATGGACAGCATGTTGAATTGACGAGATCAGTGATGACTTTGCGGGCTGACAATCTGTAGATGCCGTAGAGGCCCACGTGGCGATGGGCGAGTGTCGCCTGTTAGGTTCCATCGTAACCATCACGCATATGATGGCGGAGTCGTCGGAACCATCAGCTGTGTGATGGACGGTCGACAAGCCAGCGCGCTCCGGTGGCTATTTATCTCGAAGTCAGCCAGAGATCATTCACACCTCGGAACACGCGAAATCTGGGTCCTTATTGCGGCAGTACATCGACAACATGCCTCCGGTACGTCCTAGCTTCCCGCACGCTACCGTTCTAACCCTCCCTAGGCAGATCACGCAGACTTCGAGAGCGATCCTCGGACACCTACCTTGAGCAGTCTCGATATTACCGATGACTGGCAGCAACATGCCAAACGCGCCAGCGATGCCGAACACGAGCTTGCTAACCAGCGCCGACAGCTCAA
>DASXJO010000185.1:0-5785 GCA_036497385.1 Candidatus Angelobacter sp.
CGTCTTCCTCTCGCCGCGCATCATGCGCCATACTTTGAATCTTTCTCCGCTCACCGTGATCATTGCGCTTTCGCTTGGAGGCGCGCTGGCCGGAGTTGTAGGCGCGTTGGTCTCAGTTCCGACAGCCGCTCTGGTCATGGTTCTGGCCGATGAATATCTGGTGAAACGCAAGCCTGCGGAGGCGGCGAAGGTGGCGGCGGGGGACTGAATCTGTTTTCTGAAATCCCGAAGCGCAGCGAGGGAACCCTATCAGTGAAAAGTCCCTTGCAGACACAGACATCTGCTGCTCATTGGAGCGAATTGAAATGACTATATAGAGCCAATGGAGCCGATCAACAATAGTGATCTCTCGCTTCGCTCGAGATTTCAGAAAAGAAGTCCCTCTGCTTCCTCCTTTCCTCTGCGTTTCAAGGTTTTTATTGGTTTAAGTTCGGGGCTGATGGCTGACTGCTGAATGCTTCTCCCCTGATGCTAAAATCTAATTTTCTACAATCATGACCAGCAAAATTCCAGTCGGCATTCTCGGCGCTACCGGGACCGTTGGGCAGCGGTTCATTCAACTGCTCCACGAACACCCGTGGTTTGAAATTACGTGGCTTGCGGCATCAGACCGTTCGGCAGGCAAGCTTTACCCGGAAGCGGCCAAGTGGAATTTGGCGACGCCGATTCCCGCCAATATCGCGGCCATGAAAGTCTCCGCTGCCGCTCCGGACAGCAGCACGCCCAAACTGGTCTTTGCCGCGCTTGACGCCACAGCCGCGCAGCAGATTGAGCCCGTGTTCGCTGAAGCAGGCCATGCCGTGGTCTCTAATTCCAGCGCCTTTCGCATGGCGGAAGACGTTCCACTGATTATCCCTGAGGTCAATGGCGACCACGTTCCGCTTATCAAGACGCAGAAGTGGTACAAGAAAAATGGCGGGTTCATGGTCACCAATCCCAACTGCTCCGCTATTGGGCTGGTGCTGGCGCTGGCGCCGCTGCATCGGCGCTTCGGCATCGATAAGATTTTTGTCGCCACTATGCAGGCCATCAGCGGAGCGGGCTATCCGGGTGTGCCGTCCATGGACATCCTTGGCAACGTGATTCCGTATATCGCCAAAGAAGAAGAGAAGATGGAAGCCGAAACGCGCAAGCTGCTGGGGTCACTGGTAGAAAGCTCGCTCAACGGCTCACGCGTGATGGATGCCGATCTTGCGCTAAGTGCGCACTGCAATCGCGTGGCGGTGGAAGATGGGCACACCGAATCCGTTTCACTCAAGCTGAGCAAGCCTGCGCAGGGGGAAGAGATTATTGAAGCCTGGAATGAATTTCGCTGCCTGCCGCAGAAACTCAAGTTACCCACAGCGCCGGAACAGCCGGTGATTTATGAATCCGCGCCTGACCGCCCGCAGCCTCGTCTGGACCGCGACCGTGGAAATGGCATGTCTGCCGTCTGCGGACGCTTGCGCCGTTGCAATATCTTTGACTGGAAGTTCACGGTGCTTTCGCACAACACCATTCGAGGCGCTGCCGGTGCGGCCGTGCTGAATGGCGAGTTGCTTAAAGCGCAGGGATACCTCAGTTGATGGACGCTCGATTGCGCGGCACTGCAGTAAGCAATTCGAACGGTGAAGGCTGCCCCGTTTCGAGCAGCGTCCCGCAGATTAATGTGCGCGCGGATTTTCTAATTTACCCGATGAAAAGGCTTCCAGGTACAAGACAAGTGTCAGGGCCCGACTTCAGTCGTGCCATAAGCGGTCTAAAGGCTTCGGGCTTTAGCCCCTGCTATAAGGAACCTCAGGGCCTAAAGGCCAGAGTTCTTCAGCCGCAAACGGCACGAGTAAACTCGTGCCCTGACACTTGTCTGGGCCAGCGGAATAATATCGCCTTAAGCACATCTCCGATTTGTTTTCTCCGTGCCTGCGTGTCTCCGTCGTGGATGTTTTCCGGAGTGCCTTCATGATCGTCATGAAATTCGGCGGCACCTCGGTCCAGGACGCGCAGGCCATCGACCGCGTGGCAGCCATCGTCCGTGATCGTTTGCCTGAACGCCCCGTCGTCGTGGTAAGCGCGCTGGCTAAAATCACGGATCAACTTCTGGCTATGTCTTCCGCTGCCGGCGCCGGCGACCGCGCCAAGGCGCTTGAGCTTTCCCGCGCTGCACGCGAACGCCATTACAACTGCGCTTGTGACTTGCTGGGCACGCACGCATTCGAGCAGATTGCGCCGGAACTGGAAGCGGATTTCAACGGCCTGGACGAACTATTGCGCGGCGTTGTTGCCGTAGGAGAACTCACGCCGCGAACCATCGACACAATTGCCGGATTTGGCGAACGAGTATCATCCAAGATTGCCGCCGCCGCATTTTCCCAGCGCAACATTGAAGCTGCGCATGTCGATTCGCGGAAGTGCATCGTGACCGACGCCACGTTCGGTAAGGCTATCCCGCAATTTGAAGAGACGGATGCGCGGCTGGCGGAAACCGTGAGGCCATTGCTCGACCGGAAACGAGTTCCGGTGATGGGCGGCTTTATTGCCGCGACCCGCGAAGGCGTTGGCACCACGCTTGGACGCGGCGGATCAGATTTCAGCGCTGCCATTATTGGCGCGGGCCTGAATGCCGAGCGCATTGAGATTTGGACGGACGTTGACGGCATGATGACCACGGACCCAAATCTCTGTCCTGACGCGCGGCGCATCAAGAACATCAGCTTTGAAGAGGCGGCCGAGCTTGCTTATTTTGGCGCGAAAGTTCTTCATCCGGCCACGCTGCTGCCGGCCATCCAGAAAAACATTCCGGTGCTGATCCTCAACTCGCGCAATCCCAAATGCGAAGGCACGCGCATCACCGCCACGGCGCCCAAAAGCAAGAACATCTTTAAGGCGATTGCCGCCAAGAAGCGTATTACCGTGGTTGATGTAGTGGCCACGCGCATGCTCATGGCGCATGGCTTTCTCAAGAATATCTTTGAGGTCTTTGCCAATCATCGCTGCCCGGTGGATATGGTTTCAACTTCTGAGGTCAGCGTTTCCGTCACGGTGGATTCGAATGAATCCATTGCCGCGATCGCCGCTGACCTGGCCAAGCTGGCCGACGTGAAATATCAAGGCCGCAAAGCCATCGTCTGCCTGGTGGGTGAAAATATCAAGAGTACGCCGGGGATTGCCGCCAAGGTGTTCAGCGCCATTCCTGAAGCCAACATTCACATGATCTCGCAGGGAGCGTCAGAGATTAATATAGGATTTGTGATTGATGAAGACGCCGTGCCCGATGTAGTCTCGCGCCTGCACCGAACATTTTTCGCGCAGGTGGATCCCGAGGTTTTTGCATGAAAGCCGTTTGCATGAAAACCGTTCACGTGAAAATTCCATGGGTGCTCTCTTGAAAATTCTGGTCCTCGGTCGCGGCAAAACCGGCGCACTGGTTGCTGAAGTGGCGAAGGAGCGTGGTCATGAAGTCCGCTCACTGGCCAGCCAGGAAAATCAGGATGGCCGGGCGCTCACGCCGGCGACGTTGAAAGAGATTGATGCGGTTATAGATTTCACCACGCCCCACGCGGTGATTCCCAACATCATTCGCTGTGTTGAAGCTGGAGTTCCCATCGTGGCTGGCACCACCGGCTGGTACCAGCACATTGGTAAAGTCCGCAAGCTTACCAAGGAACGAAAAGCCGCCGTGCTTTATGGCTCAAATTTTTCCATTGGAATGAATTTTTTCTTTAAGGCGGTGCAGGCGGTTGCGCCGGTTCTCAAGCATCAGTATCGCGGCAGCATCGTGGAACGCCATCATATCCACAAGAAAGACAAACCTTCGGGAACGGCCGTGACGATCCAGAAGCTTTTGGAATCAAATTCCGGCGAAACGGTTGAAGTCGCTTCCGTCCGCGAAGGCGAAACCGTGGGTATGCATCTGGTCATGCTCGACTCAGGCAATGACACGATCTTGTTCACTCATGACGCGAAGTCGCGCGTCGGCTTTGCCGAAGGCGCAGTCCGCGCCGCCGAGTGGATCAAGGGCAAGACCGGGTTTTATGAGTTCCCGGAGATCGTGGATCAGCTTTAGACATTTGGTAATTGACTAATCTGGTAATTGGGTAATTGAAACCGGAGCCACTTGGTCCTGTTTGCCTTCAATTACCAAATACCAATTTACCCAATTATCAAATTTTCCCCGTGTTTTTGTTATCCTAGTTTGAACATGAACCTACAAGGCTGCGGCACCGCGCTCATCACCCCGTTCAAACAGGACCAGAGCATCGATGAGAAAGCTCTGCGCTCGCTGGTCGAATGGCAGATTGCATCAGGCATTCACTTTCTTGTCCCCTGCGGGACCACGGGTGAAACGCCGACGCTGACCAAGGACGAATGGCTGCGCGTGATCGACATCACGATAGAGGTGAACGGTGGCCGCGTGCCGATTGTCGCCGGAGCCACGTCAAACTGTACCGCTGAAGCCGTAGAGAAAGCGCGCGAACTCAACCGCCGCAAAGGCGTGGATGCGATACTTACTGCGTCGCCGTATTACAACAAGCCCACGCAAGAAGGGCAGTATCAGCACTTCAAGGCCATTGCGGAAGCTGTGGACAAGCCGATCGTGCTGTATTCCGTGGTCGGACGCACTGCGGCGAATATTGAGCCGGCGACGCTGGGCCGTCTGGCAAAAATTCCCAATATCATTGCCGTGAAGGAAGCCAGCGGCAACATCTCGCAGATCGCTGAAGTCTTTAATCACGTGCCGGAAAGCTTTCTGGTTTTCTCCGGCGATGATGCAGTGACGTTGCCGGTAATCGCACTTGGCGGCGTGGGCATTATTTCCGTCTGCTCGAACGAGATTCCCAAAGAGATGTCACAGCTCACGGCTGCGGCGCTCAACAATGATTGGGACAAGGCCCGCCGCTTGCAGCGCCAATACCTGCGCCTGATGCAGGCCAACTTCCTGGAATCAAATCCCATGCCCGTAAAAGCCGTGCTGGCGATGATGGGCCGGATTGAAGAAGTTCTCCGTTTGCCCATGCTGCCGGTCAAGCCGGAGACGCGGTCGAAGCTGGAAAAGATTGCCGCTGAACTCGGTTTGCTGCAGGTGCATGCGGCGGTTTCCGACCTCTAACAATGCTTGCCAACAGGGATTAAGCGGATTGCCTCTCTGTTGATCGCATCCTCAAAGCGAATCTCAAGAAAAAAAGCGGCTACGCCGTTTAGCGCAGCCGCTCATGCATCGCCTCCGGACACGGCTGCCGGGGGAAGGAGTTCAAATTCTTGCCCGGCGTCCGTTTCCAGAGGGCTTACCCACCTAGGAGAACATCCCTCATTGAGAAGATCGCGGTAGTAAAAGTTTCTTGCAAAGATTTTTGTGTTGCTATGTGGCCGGTTAACAATTCTGTACAAAGAGCCGCTAAGCTATCGATATTTTGCTATCGAAAGCGCTAGGCTATCTCCTCCGCAAATCGGAGAACCTTTCTCCGACTGCGAGAGGCGCTCATATAATTGCGAATATCTCTCAGCCATTTTCGCCCCGCTGAAATTTTCCTGAGCGTGGTGCACACATAAGGCCGGCCTGATGCTTCCGACCTGCCGCAATGCAGATACAGCCTGAGAAACGTCGTCCGCCAAGAATCCGGTGACACCATCTCTCACCACCTCTGCAAGCGCCCCTTTGCGGAAGGCAACCACTGGCGTTCCAGAGGCCGCTGCTTCCATCGCCACCAGAGAACTGGTTTCTTCCGCCAAGCTGGTGATCAACAAGGCTTGTGCTTCACGCAGCAAGCGCCGCTTCAACTCTGCGGGCGGTGGCGAAATGAATCTGGCA
>DASXJO010000186.1:0-5573 GCA_036497385.1 Candidatus Angelobacter sp.
AAGCGTTGCGATACAACTTTTATTTCGTCCGGATGTGATACCAAATCAGCCATTATTTGTGTCGCCCCTACGGGGCTCTTCATTTCTCTATTTGGTTACCCAGCGCTTCCGCGCTGGGCTAGGCTCTTTCGCCCCTACGGGGCTGGATCAATTAAGCTCGAAACTGCGCCATGTCATATTGCCTGCGTGTGCTGGGCGAGTTTTTATTTCCTCGCGCTCTTCCTATACCCCTCAAGCACCTGATCCATCTTGTCGTTCGTCAAATTTTCATGGAAGTCATAGTTAATTTGCACAGCCGGAGCCCAGCTGCAGGCGCCGATGCATTCGACTTCTTCCAGTGAAAACGTTCCGTCTGCCGTGGTCTGCTTGTGGCCGATGCCCAGTTTGCTCTTGCAATGATCCAGAATCTCTTCACCGCCGCGCAGCATGCAGCTGATGTTGGTGCAGACCTGAACGTGATATTTGCCCATCGGCTTGGTGTGCAGCAGCGAGTAGTAGCTGATCACGTTGCGGACTTCCAGCTCTGTCAACTCGGTCTTTTTCGCGAGATGGGCAATCGCCGCATCACTCAGATAACCGAGCTCATCTTGGGTGTACAGCAACATGGGAACCAGGAATCCACGCTTGGTCGGATATTCTTTCATCTTTTCCGTAAAGAACTGGTCGAGTTTTTCGCTGATCGGTGCCATTAGCTCTTGTGCCGCCCCTAAAGGGGCTCATTGAATTTCCTGCGCTTACCCAGTGCTTACGCGCTGGGCTAACTTCTGGTCGCGCCTACGGCGCTGGATTCGTGCAAATCCTGACGATCAATCTTCTTCCAGGACTTCCTGGCCGATCACAATGAATCAGTCCCAAAACTTCCTGCAGCTCCTACCTGTCGATCTCCCCAAGAACAATGTCGATACTGCCGATGGCCGCCACCACGTCGGCGATCAGGCGTCCTTCGCACATCTGAGGTAAGGCTTGAAGGTTGGCATACGATGGCGAACGCATGTGCACGCGCAATGGTTTGGCGGTGCCGTCGCTGACGACGTAATAACCCATTTCACCGCGTGGCGACTCAATGGCGTGGTAAACCTCACCTGCTGGAACAGCAAAGCCTTCCGTGACAATCTTAAAGTGATAGATGAGGGCTTCCATCTGCGTCTTCATCTTCTCGCGGTCAGGCAGAACGATCTTTGGAGCGTCAGCTTTGGTCGGGCCGGAAGGCATTCCTTCCAGCGCCTGTTTGGCAATCTCGCGCGACTGCCGCAATTCTTCTATGCGGCACACGTAACGGCCCCAGACATCGCCATCCTTTGACACTGGCACCTTGAACTTGAAGTTTTCATAACCGCAGTACGGCATGTCGCGGCGGATATCGAAATCAATGCCACTGGCGCGAAGAGACGGGCCACTCAGGCCAAGCGCAAGCGCGTCTTCACCACTGATTTTCGCCACATCCTTCAAGCGATCGATGAATATACGATTGCCCGTAAGCAAGTTCTCGTATTCGTCAACTTTCTCAGGAAAGCGATCAAGGAATTTCTTGACCTTATCGAAGAAGCCGAGCGGAGGATCCAGCGCCAGCCCGCCGATACGGAAATATGACGTCATCATCCGCTGGCCGCTGACCATCTCATAAATGCGCAACAGGTCTTCGCGCTCGCGGAAGCAATAGAGAAAAACCGACATGGCGCCGAGATCCAGGGCGTGCGTTCCCAGCCAGACCAGGTGTGAGCTGATGCGCTGAAGTTCGGCCAGCATCACGCGCATCCACTGCGCGCGCGGCGGAATCTCCAAGCCCAGCAGCTTTTCCACGGCCATTACGTAGCACAGGTTGTTGACCATGGGGCACAGATAGTCAATGCGGTCAGTGAGCGGCACCACCTGCTGGTAAAACTTGGCTTCACAGGTCTTTTCAATTCCGGTGTGTAGGAAGCCAATGTCCGGCATCATGCGGACAATGGTTTCGCCGTCAATCTCCAGCAGCAGACGCAACACGCCATGCGTGGAAGGGTGCTGCGGACCCATGTTCAGGATCATGGTTCTATCTTCAGTGGGGTCCAGCACCGGATTGGCGTTCAAGTGGCCCATTACCTATAGCCCTCCACCGGATAATCCTTGCGAAGAGGATGGCCTTCCCAGTCTTCCGGCATCATGATGCGGCGGAGGTAAGGATGGCCAAGAAAGCGAACGCCGAACAAATCGAACAGCTCGCGCTCAAAAAAGTTTACCGAAGGCCAGACCGAGGTGATCGACTCGACAGAAGGATCATGGCCTGACAAGCGAACTTTCAGCCGTACGCGCTCTTTGCGCTTCATGGAAAGCAGGTGGTAAGCGAGTTCAAAACGCGGTTCGCGGGAATAAAAATCAGCGCAGGTCAAATCAGAGAGGAAGTCGGTCAAGCCCTGAGCTTTCAGGCGGGCACATGCCTCGCGGATGGCCTCGCGGGTAATGTAGATTGTGAGCTCATTGCGGTCAAAGCGGGCGCTTTCCACGGCCTCGGCGCGCCAGGAGAGCAAGTCGGCCACAAACGGGCGGTCTTTCAGCTGCTCGATATCGGTAATGGCGGGCTCAAGAGGCATTATTTAGTTGTCCTCTCCGATGCGTTCCAGTCAAGGATGCCTTTCTTCCATATATAGAAGAAGCCAACCAGCACCAGTCCGATATAAACCATCATCTCCCAGAAGCCGAACATTTTTAGTTCGCGGGCGATAATGGCCCAGGGATAGAGGAAGACTGCTTCCACGTCAAACAGGATGAACAGCATGCCGACCAGGTAAAACTTGACGCTGAAACGCTGTTGCGCATCACCCGTGGGCTCAATGCCGCATTCATAGGCGGTGTTCTTGGCCCGCGACCATTTGTGCTTGCCCAGCAGATGAGAAAGAGTGACCATGACCGTGGCCAGGGCAATGGCAACGATCACCTGAAACAGCAACGGAATATAATGAGCGAAGTAACTGTTCTCCGGCATGAAAGGCCTGTACAGAAAGAGCAACCACAAAGTGCCAAACATTCGAATGTAATTTCCATTCGCAACAGTGTCAAGGCCTTGACTTTGAATGGAGTTAGTGATTTTTAAATGTCGGCTGGCGGTGGCTGGAAATTCTGTGATGGCGGCCATGTTTTCCCGGGGCACTCTCAATCTTCTATGATGATTTTTGGGTTCAACACTGACGTAAAACTGGCCGACGTGGTGTATCACGTCCAGAGTGAAGCCCGGCAAAATGACTTGCTGCTGCAGACCATGGTGTTTGTGAAAGGCCAATGCGTGGGCAAGCAGGCATTTTCTTACGCCCATGAGATATCGCACCCGGGATTCTCCACGGAAGCCATGCACGAATTGCTGAAGACGCAACACAAGGCAGTGATCGATGCTATCCAGCAGGGGCAGATGAGTTCCGTGCTGGGCAGCGGAGTTGACGTGCAGGATGTTGGCGGTTCTGGTCTTTCTTTGCAGTGGAAATTGGCAATCCCGGCGGATGACACTCCGAACCTGCCAGTAAGTTTTCAGGTACTCGATTCAGGACAGCCCGCCAATGGAGCAGAGATCGTGGTGCGGGGAGTAATTGCCTCGGATGGGCTGGAGCTAGCACGCGGCGTAGCTGATGGTTCCGGCACGGCGGCGCTTTCCATCGCACTGACTGAAGACGTGCTGAATCGTGGCGCGGTGATGGTGCAGGCCACGCGCAATGGAAAATCAGTGACGCGGAAGTTCAGGGTCAAACGATAGAGTTTCAAGGCAGAGCTCCTTTAAAAGGAGATTGAAAATGAAAGTACCGGAGACGATTGCGACTTTGCTTCTGGCTTTTGTGATCACGAATGCCAGCTTCTCCAGGGCACAAAATGGACCGCCACCCACACCGCCGGCACCGGCAACTGTTTCATCCGTCGGCACAATCGCCAATGCAAATGAGCCCGGAGAACGGCTGGAAATTTCTGGTCAGGTCTTTTCTCCAGATGGCGTTACGCCAGCGGCCAACGTGATCGTGTATGCCTATCAGACGGACGGAACCGGCGAGTATCACAATGATCCCAAGACGCGCGTTGCACGACTGCACGGCTGGGCCAAAACAGATGCTCAGGGGCATTTCGCATTTCACACCATAAAGCCCGCATCCTACCCCAGAATGACCATTCCCGCCCACGTGCATTTTCACGTCTGGGGTCCAGGGTATCCGCTGCAATGGACTCCTGAATTGCAATTTGCCGGAGACAAGTTTCTTAAGCCGGAACAGATTGCCGCTTCTGATGCCTTGGGTAAGTTCGCAAATGTTCAGCCGCTGCAAGCCAGCAAGAGGGGAGTACTGCATTGCACTTTCAACATACGCATCAGCTCCGTCTCGAATTATCCTTAGGCATGATTTATCCTTACCATCGTGCCAGACAAACCAGTAAAGCTGGAAGTTCCCGATTGCGACGCCATCATAGTCGGCTCGGGGCCTAATGGGCTGGCGGCGGCGATTCGTCTGGCCCAGGCTGGCAAGCGCGTTGTGGTGCTGGAAGGCGCGGACACTGCCGGCGGAGGCGTGCGGTCAGCGGAGTTGACGCTGCCCGGCTTTATCCACGACGTCTGTTCCACGATTTACGCCATGGTTGTGTGCTCGCCCTTTCTGCGCGAGCTGCCGCTCGATAAACATGGATTGAATTGGGCGTTTCCGCCTGCTCCGCTGGCGCATCCGCTAGATGATGGCTCGGCGGTGATGCTGCACCAATCGCTGGATGAAACCGCTCGGTCGTTAAATGTGAATGGGAGTGCGGATGGCGACGGCTATCGGCGGCTCATGGACGATCTGGTGGCGCGCTGGCAGGACCTGTTACAGGATGTGTTTGTCCCACCGGGAATTCCCAAGCATCCAGTTTTCTTTGCGAAGTTTGGCATGCTGGCGATTCGGCCGGCAACGTCATTGGCTCGGGCATATTTCAAGACAGAACGCGGGCGCGCACTATTTGCCGGAGTGGCTGCGCATTCCATGCTGCCGCTGGAAAAGCTTACAACTTCGGCTGTGGCGCTGGTCTTGGCGGTCGCAGGCCATGCGGCAGGATGGCCATTTGCGCGTGGGGGATCGCAGCAGCTTACGGCGGCGCTAGTGAAATATCTGGAATCGCTGGGCGGGCAGGTGATTACGAATTGCTATGTGGAATCGCTGGAGCAGTTGCCTCCGGCGCGAGCGATCCTGCTGGACGTGACGCCGCGTCAGCTGATCCGGATGGCAGGCGCAAAATTGCCAGGCTCTTATCGACGTAATCTGGAACGCTTTAAGTACGGCCCGGGCGTTTACAAGCTGGACTGGGCTTTGCATCAGCCGGTTCCATGGCGTGCGAAAGAGTGCGCGCAGGCAGGGACCGTGCATCTGGGCGGAACGATGGATGAGATTTGCGAGTCAGAACGGCAGCCATGGCAGGGAAAAGTTTCTGAGCGTCCTTATGTGCTGTTTGCGCAGGCCAGCTTGTTTGATCCGTCCCGCGCTCCGGCAGGGAAGCATACCGCATGGGGTTACTGCCATGTGCCAAACGGTTTCACTGGCAACGTGACCCAGACCATTGAAAATCAGGTAGAACGATTTGCGCCGGGATTTAAGGATTGC
>DASXJO010000187.1:0-1964 GCA_036497385.1 Candidatus Angelobacter sp.
AAACTAAACTGTTTTGTCACCATCACGGATGATCTGGCGCTACGCGAAGCGCACAGGGCCGATCAAGAGATTGCCGCAGGCAAGTATCGCGGGCCGCTCCATGGCATTCCCGATGGAATCAAAGACCTGTTCGCGGTGAAAGGATATCCCACCACCTGGGGAGCTGCGCCGTTCAAAGACCGCATCCTTGATGTGGATGCGACGGTGGTCACCCGGCTGCGCGAAGCGGGCGCGGTGCTCATCGGAAAACTTGCCACCGGAGAATTGGCGCTCGATGACATTTGGTTCGCGGGACAAACGAAGAATCCGTGGGACACGTCGATGGGATCGCAAGGTTCCTCAGCTGGCCCGGGATCGGCAACCGCCGGGGGATTGGTGGGCTTTGCCATTGGCACAGAAACGCTGGGCTCGATCCTTGCGCCTTCAGCCATTTGCGGCGTGACGGGGCTTCGTCCCACCTTTGGGCGTGTCAGCCGTTACGGCGCGATGGCGCTAAGCTGGAGCATGGACAAGACCGGCCCGATGTGCCGCTCAGTGGAAGATTGCGCGCTGGTGCTCAACGCCATTCAGGGCGCGGACAATCTTGACCTTGCCGCCGTGGACATGCCCTTTAACTGGGACGCCACGCTCGATGTTCGCAAGCTGCGCGTCGCATATTTGAAGGCGGCGTTTGAAAATACGCGCCAGACGCCGCAAGTGGAGGCCAATGATCGTGCGGCGCTGGATAAGATACGCAGCCTGGGAATTGATCTGGTGGAGTTCAAGCTTCCTGAAAATCCAAAGCTTGATCCCTCAGCCATCCTCAATGCTGAAGGGATTTCCGCATTGCGCGATCCTGTGGAGACGCATCCAGATCAGCTCGCCCGTCCGGACCGTATCGCTAGCCAAAATGCTTATCGTCTTTATCCCGCACCCGACTACGTGAACGCGAATCGAGTGCGCATGCTGCTGATGCAGGAGATGGACAAGCTCATGGCAAAGTTTGACGTCTATCTGCTGCCCTATGACTATGCCGACTACACGCCGAATCCCGTGGCCGATCGCAGCACGGGCATTACCAATCTCACCGGACACCCGAGCGTCACGCTGCCGCACGGCTTTGACGAGAAGGGCCATCCCACCGGGCTCACGTTTATTGGAAAGCTGTTTGGGGAAGCGCAGATGCTGGCGCTGGCCAAGGCGTACCAGGATTCAACCGGGTGGCATCTCAAACATCCAAAGCTCTGAAAAAGGCCAAAGATCCGTTACCGGACGCCGGGTAGTGGATCAGCTTAATAAAGGATTCATCGCTGATGCGATGAACGTCTGCCTGAAGGCCCGCAATTGCACCCCAGCCCGCGCAAAAACGGCGCGGTCCTGGGGACCCCGCAATTCGCAAGCGAATCGCTAGACGCTGATACGCGGTAGCGGTCAGTTTTTCAAACTGAACCGCTACCGGACGCCGGTTTCGCTCACGTCTGCTTATCGCCTCGCGTTATAATCATCTTCTCTGGCGCTCGGTTGGCGAGGGGAGGGTAATCATGTTCCGCAGAAAATGTTTCCTGAGTTTGGCGCTCCTGCTATCCATAACCCTTCTCTCCACTGCCATAGCCTTTGCTTCTCCACAAGAGCAGAAGGAGCAGACTAAAGACCAGAACAAAGATCAAGTCAAGAGCCAAGACAAGCAGAGCCAGGACAAGAGCCAAGACAAGCAGAGCATTGACGATGACAAGTTTTACCATGGTAAGGGAATCAACGACCTGAATGCCATCGGCGACCGCAACGTGGGCTGCAATCGCGGGCTGTTTAACTGGTACAGCCTGGATAGCCAGGTAAAAATGGGCCAGGAATTTGCCCGCCAGGTGGAGCAAACGCAACACCTGATTACCGACCCCGTGGTGAATGAATACGTAAATCGCCTGGGGCAAAATCTTGCCCGCAATTCCGATACAAAGCTGCCATTCACAATCAAGGTGCTGGACGTG
>DASXJO010000188.1:0-2588 GCA_036497385.1 Candidatus Angelobacter sp.
TGTGCCTTCTCAGGGCCAACAACAACGGACGACAAGATTCGCAGAAACCCAGCCGATCAGCACGTATCTATTCGCGTTTGCTGCAGGGCCATTTCAGAAAGTGCACGAGACACCGGGGCTGCCGGGGCTTTACGTTCGCAAGTCGAAATTGCAAAAAGCAGAGGCGGAAGCGTCGGCGGTCCAGCAGATCACTGCGGACGGCATCAAATATCTTTCAGACTACTTTGCCCAGCCGTTTCCCTTCCCTAAGTACGACATGGTAATGATTCCCGGCTTTGCTTATGGCGGCATGGAGCACGCCGGAGCAACGTTTCTGCGCGAAGAGTCAATCCTGTTTCGCACCGCGCCAACGCACAGCGACCGCTTGAACCGCGACATCCTGTTGCTGCACGAGCTGACGCACCAGTGGTTTGGCGATCTGGTGACCATGCGCTGGTTTGACGATCTGTGGCTCAAAGAAGGCTTTGCGCAATACATGGCTTACCATGCGCTGAATTCGCTCAAGCCGGATGAAAACGTGTGGAAGCGCTTTTATCAGGCGATCAAGCCCGCAGCTTACGCCATCGATTCCACACAGGGTACCACTCCGATTTACCAGGACATTCCTAATCTGAAAGACGCGAAGTCGGCTTATGGCGCGATTGTTTATTCCAAAGCGCCGGGCGTAATCAAGCAGCTGGCTTTTGTTGTGGGTGAGGACCAATTCAGAGACGGGCTTCGACTTTACTTGAAAGAACATGCATACGCTAATGCTGAATGGGCCGATCTGGTACACGCCCTGGAGCGAACGTCAAACAAACCGCTGGGGCCATGGGCAGATGCCTGGATTAAACGCAGGGGCATGCCGCAGGTAGATGTGGCGTGGTCGTGCGAAACCAAAGGCGATTCCACCAGGACGCGCATCACTGCGTCGCAGAGAGACGTGCTGGAAGAAGGCGGCTTGTGGCCGATTGCAACCAAGGTGTTAGTGAATTATGGCAAGCCGGAAACACAAACGCGGATTGAATGGAAGACGTCCAAGACCGAATTTATTACCGGAAAAGGGGACCCTTGCCCGCGTTACGTGTTTGCCAATTATCAAGACGAGGCTTACGGCCGTTTCCTGTTGGATCCAGTAAGCCGCAAAGCGGTGATGGCCGAACTCGGAAGCATGACTGACGTTTTCAAGCGCACTTTGCTTTGGGGATCGTTGTGGGATTCCGTGCGCGAAGCCGAGATGGATCCGCGAGAATACATTGATCTGGCGCTCAAGAACCTTCCCACGGAAGCAGACGAATCGCTGGCGCAAAGCATTATTGGGCGCACAATCACGGCGCTGCATCGCTACGTGAGCCCAGAAGTTCGCGGGCAGTTAGTACCAAAGATGGAAACTCTTGCCGCCGATCAGATGCTTCAATCGCCTTCGCAGGACATGCGGATCACCTGGTTTCGCGCGCTGCGCGGAGTAGCTGAAACCGCAAAAGCCCGCAGCCAGCTGAAAGACATGTTGACCGGCAAGCTCATCATCCCCGGAGTGGAGCTGCGGCCACTGGACCGCTGGAACATTGTGGAGGCACTGATCGCGCAGAATGATCCTGACGCGGAGGCAGGATTGGCGGCGGAAGAGAAGCGCGATCCTTCCGGCGATGGCAGAAAATATGCCTACATGGCGGCCGCGGCGCGCCCAGACGCAGCGACGAAGAAGCAATATTTCGACGAATACCTGCACGATGCTGCCCGTCCGGAAGACTGGATTGAGCTGAGCCTGAGCAGCTTTAACTGGTGGAGCCAGTCTGACCTCACCCTTCCCTATCTGGGTCCGGCGCTGGACGCGCTGCCGCAGGTAAAGCGCGAGAGAAAAATCTTTTTTATGCTGGCGTGGCTCAATGCTTTTATCGGGGGGCAACAGTCAGCGGCGGCACAGAAGCAGGTGCATGAATTCCTGCAATCGGCTGCCCAGGACAAAGACTTACGATTGAAAATCCTGGAGGTGGTGGACGAACTGGACCGGACAGTAAAGATAAAAGCCAGGTATTCAGGCGGGAACCAGCCTGAAGCACGGTGAAAATCAGGCGCGACGGGTTATTTGCCGCCGCGCCGTTGTGGTCTTCTGGTCTAGGCAGCGCGGCTAAAAGCGTCAGAACCATGCTGCTTCACTTGCTTGTTGTAAACGCCCATGATTAGGAATGAAGGGGCCCATTGTCCAACAAACAGCGCCCAATCATCTTTGCCCATGATTTTGAGCACGGCGGAAGCCGCCATGGAAGCTATGGCTGCGCCGAGATATCCGGTGGAAGGAATTTTAGAGGTCTGCGATTCAATGCTTGACGTGAACTGGTCTTCCTGCTCCCCGCTGCTGCGGGAAGTAGTGCTGGGAAAGGTCATTAGTCTCTGCTCCTTGTAATGATTTGAGTATGTTGGGATGGCCCGCAACCGAATGCAGATGCTAAATGAGCACTGGAATCCCATGCTGGCACGTTATGGCGTTCCGTGATCCATCATGTCTATAGGTTGCTCCGCCAACGGACATAAACCGGAGCGGCCAAAACAGCTCAGGTTATCCAAAATGACAGGGGATTTTCCAAAATTTCTACTGCCCAGCACGGAAA
>DASXJO010000189.1:0-2769 GCA_036497385.1 Candidatus Angelobacter sp.
ACCATGACCAGAGCGGCTGTCGGAACTGAGACCAACGCGCCTACAACTCCGGCCAGCGCGCCTCCAAGCGAAAGCGCAATGATCACGGTGAGCGGAGAAAGATTCAAAGTATGGCGCATGATGCGCGGCGAGAGGAAGACGCTTTCAATCTGGAAATAGACGGCAAAGAAGATGACTACACCCACAAGCTTCTGCGGCGAGTCCATGATGGCCACCGCCGAGGCCAGCACCACGGCGCTGATGGGGCCGGCAATCGGCAGTATATTGGCGATCCCGGCAAACATCGCCAGCAGGTAAAAATATTTCAGGCCCAGCGCCCAATAAACAATCAAGCTGCATACTCCAAGGCTCAGCATGAGCATTGATTGGCCAATCAGCCAGTTGCGCATGCGGGCTTTGGCGCGCAACAGAGTTGAGTTCAGCCGGTGCTGTTGATGCAGCGGAAACATGGAGACCACCCAGTGAAAGGTGCGGTCGCCATCAATAATGAAGTACGCAGTAAGAATGATGGCCGTAAAGAAACCAAAAATACCGCCGGCAAGGTTCAGGAATAGTCCGCCTGCGCCGCCGGCGATTTCCGCCGCATACTTCTGCAATCCCGCGGGATCAATTTTGGCGGCAAAGGGAATATGCTTGATTCCTTCAGTGAGTTCCGTCAGGTGCCGGGGCCAATCCGCGGAGAAGTTGCGGCCATCGCGATAAACGGGCGGCAGAGCGAACACGGCGAACAAAGTGCCCAGCAGGGCCAGCATCAGGATCAAAAAGACGATGGCAAAGCCGCGTCCGGCGCGCCAGCTGCCTATATGTATCTTCTGGATCATGCCAATGGCCGGCGACAACACCACGGCAAACAGCGCACTCACGTAGATAAGCATCAGCACGTCACGCACGCTATAGGCGACCCACAAAGCGAGGATCACGCCAAAGAAGAACAGGATGTCAGACCGGTGGTTATTCGCCATAACTAAATCGAACCAGATGGGGGAAGGGTTGAGAAGAGTTTAACCCAGAATGGCTGGAACGCGGCTTCCGGAGGTGCTAAAACTTTGGGTAGAGCAAAGTTCAGTAAAGGCTGGGATATTTCGGCGCAATGTTCTTGCACGGTAGAGGTAAACTTCAGCTCAACTGCCTCAATTTTCGATAACTTGCCTTTAAACGCCTTGCTACCGCGCCCGGAACCGTGCATCTTACTGGAGAGACAGATTCCAAATCCATGAAACGGTTTTCTATTATTCGTATCTTTTCCGTGCTGGTGTTCGCTGCGGCTTTGGGTCCCACCGCGTCGGCCGCCGAACTGAAGTCAAATACGGCTGCTGCCTTTGATCGCTATGTAGCGGCCACTGAGGCGCGGTTCGCCAATGAGCTGCGTCCCGGCGGGACTTTCCTATATATCGATGGCATGGACCCCGATACTAGGCGGCAGGCTTATGAGCAGCTCAAGCAGGGCGAGATCCTGGTGGAAAAGCTGGAAACCCAAGCGCCCGGCGTAAGCTCAGACGTTCCGGACGGCATAGTGCATCATTGGGTCGGCCTTATCTTTATTCCCGGCGCCACGCTGGCCAAAACGCTGCCCATCGTAAAGGATTATGACCGCCGCGCCGACCTCTACAAGCCGGACGTGAGCGCGTCACGCACCCTCGCCCACAATGGCGACGATTTCAAGATGTTCCTGCGCCTGCACCAGAAGCGATTTACGACAGTCGACTTCAACACCACGTATGACGTGCATTGGGGCAGCGTGGACGCAAGCAAGGTCTATTCCAACTCCATTAGCACGCGCATTGCTGAAGTAAAAGATCCGGCCAAACCAGATGGTGAAGAGTTACCGGTCGGCGCCGGACACGGCTATCTGTGGCGGCTGAATACCTATTGGCGTTTCGAAGAAAAAGATGGCGGCGTTTACCTGCAATGTGAAGCGCTGTCACTCACGCGCGATATACCCACTGGTCTGGGATGGCTGCTGAAGCCGCTGGTTACATCGATTCCCCGGCAGTCGCTGAACCGCGCGCTGGGGCAGACGCGCAACGTGGTGATTGAAGAAAGTAAGCACAACTGTTGCGGCGTCGCAGCGGCGCACTGAATCCTGCCCCAGCATTCAGGAAAACCTTTGAAACACGGAGGAACGGAGTAAGCGGAGGATTTGGAAAACTGTAATGCCGAGGAGAAGCCTTAGTACCCAGCATATCTTCGATCCTCGATGGGTTCTTCAATCCTCGATGGTCCAAATTACTCAATTACAAGATTCCCCAATTACAAAATTCCTCCCGCTCCTCCTTTCCTCTGTGTTTCAAGCTTTGGCTCGGCAAAAAAAGGGCCCGCCGAAGCGGACCCAATTTTTTTGGTAGAACTAATGGTTATTTGTTGTCGTCAACGCGCGACGCGATCATGCTATACGAGCCGGCGTTGAAGAAGATGAGACCGCGCACGCGCACGGTGTTGGCGTTCACAGGTGTTACTTTCTGGTTAGTGGCGCTCACAATTGAAACCGCGATGGTCGATTGACCAGTCAGGGTAGCAAAAGCGGAGTTGGCATTCAGAGTCAGCGTAAAGCCTGACGCGCTTGCGGCGGAAACCGTCCCCACCAGGGCCTGTTCGCGCAGCTTGAGTTTGTCAGCAGGCATCGGCGAGACGGTGCTGCTGCCTGTGTCGGCTTCAACGCGCTGGCCTTTGCCAATGTGGCTGGCATCAAACGCCGGCGTGGTTCCGCCCAGGTTCAATTTGTCTGTACGCACGGAGAACGCAGTGCTCGCGCTGATGGCAAGATCCACG
>DASXJO010000190.1:0-2249 GCA_036497385.1 Candidatus Angelobacter sp.
GAGTCTTTCCATGAAGGACTGTTGATCAGCGCCGTAAAGAGTGAATTCACGAAGGCTGCCCCGGGCTGTATGTTGTTCGTTTTTCCCGGATGCTCATCGCGCCCTGATGCGAATCCCGGTTCGATGTACGAATATGCCGGCAATGTATTGTTCTGCACGTCGGTCAGGAACTGCGAGATGGGGACGATATGATCTTCCTTGGTGGCGCCATACGGCTGGAAGTTGCGCAGAGTTGTAATCAGTTTTCCATCAGGCTGGCGGTCAACTGAATAAATTTTCCAGGAAATGCCCGCGGCATCCAGCAGTTGGAAAATTGTCTTGGCCGTTAATTGAGTATTGGTGTCTTGCGGCGGATGCACCAGCCCCTGTGACGTGGCGGCCATTGCGTACAGCCGGGTGTCTTCCGTCTGGGCCGGCTCAGGGTTGTACCAGCGATCCGAGGTGGCGAACTGCGTTGCGAACCAGTAGGGCGAAGGCAGGTCAGACTGGTTGTAAAAACCCATCGAGCGGACGCCCTTGGTATCGGGATCGCCATCAAAAGTTGCCAGGCCTGAGGCCGTATGGACAAAGCCATCCAGCAGAAGGGGAGCGCTGTCACTGGTGTCGAAGCGATTGGCATTACCGTGGCTCTCCAGCCATCCAGCCGTAGTGTTATATATGCAACTTGTTGCCAGATGAAAAGTTCTTATCTGTTGCGTGTCCGGAGAATCCGTGGGATTAGTGAAATCGGTTTCTAGGTCGTCAGCGTCCCGTCCCAGTGCGGGCGTCAGGCTCGCCCGATAGTCATTAATCTTTCCGAAGTAAGCGTCGAAAGAGCGGTTCTCCTGCATCATGAAAATAATGTGGTTCACGCTCTGCAGCGAGCCCGCAGGAGTCGGCGATGCTGCTGGAGTAGGAGTGGGAGTGGGACCTGTACTGGCGCCAAGTCCCTGGCAGCCTGTGAGGATAGTGAGCGACAGCACGGCAAAAACACTGGTCAATGCGAGTCTTTTGAGCTGGGTCATAAAGGCCTGACTGGGACAAGTCGTCCGCAACTGCTGAGCTCAGAGGGGTGCGAGCAACAACTCTGGTCATGGGTGAGATGTTGCCTCTCAGCCTGAAGTTGTGTGTTGCTGGATTTACTTAGTTTTGACATCCCAAGCAGGTGTTCTGACATCTGAGGTTTTTAGCTGCTCTCAACGCTGGTTTTGTTGAGGACAAACTTCGTTTAGGAGCCTGGGGACCGTAATGAGAATTGCAGTTGTGGGATCTGGTTATGTTGGGCTGGTAGCAGGTGCATGCTTCGCTGAATTAGGCCACCAAGTTGTTTTAGTCGATAACGATGAACGCAAACTTGCCGAACTCCAACGCGGCGAGTGCCCTATCCATGAAAAATTCCTGCCGGAACTGCTTGAGCGCCATCGCGGCAAGAGTTTGGATTTCACAGGCGACCTCACCGATGCCGTGCGCCGCAGTCAGCTCATTTTCGTTGCCGTAGGCACGCCGCCCAAGGATGACGGTGATGCCGACCTTTCTTATGTCGAATCAGTTGCCCAAGGGATTGCCTGCGCCATTGATGACTATAAAGTCGTTGTCGAAAAGAGCACGGTCCCGGTTTACACCAACAGCTGGGTAAGAAAGATCATGCTGCTGAATGGCGCGCCCGCTGAGCTGTTTGATGTGGCTTCCAACCCGGAGTTCCTGCGCGAAGGAACCGCCGTGGCGGACTTCCTTTATCCTGACCGCATTGTGGTGGGTGCCGATAGTGATCGCTGCGCTGACCTGCTGGCTGAAGCTTACAAACCTCTAGTGGATGGCAGCTACTATCAGAAGCCCGACGCCATTCCCGGCCCGGTGAACGGCCCGTTCCGGGCAAACCTACTCCGCACCAGCGCCAAGAGCGCAGAGCTGATCAAACACGCCTCCAATGCGTTCCTGGCGATGAAAATCTCCTTTATTAATGCCGTGGCTAGCGTTTGTGAAGCTGTAGGCGCGGACGTTGAGCAGGTACGTGAGGGCATCGGGACAGATTCCCGCATTGGCCGTCGCTTCCTTTCACCCGGCGTGGGATACGGCGGATCCTGCTTCCCTAAAGACCTTCTGGCGTTCCGCTCTGTGGCCCGTGAAAACGGCTGCCACTTTGGCTTGCTGGACGAAACCGTAAGAGTGAATGAAGAGCAGCGTAATCGCTTCCTGCGCAAAGTGCGCAAGGCTCTCTGGACATTGAAAGGCAAAAAGCTGGGTGTGCTTGGCTTGGCCTTCAAAAATGG
>DASXJO010000191.1:0-10273 GCA_036497385.1 Candidatus Angelobacter sp.
ACATGTATCTAAGACTCAACCACTGCCGGCGGTGTGTGCCGCCGTATTGATGCTCCACAACAAACAATCCGTTTTGTATTGCTGTACGTACTTCACAGGACGCTGCTCGAGAGGTGGTTAAGGCCCTGTACGCGGCCTGACAATGCTTTCGACAGACATTTAAAAAACTCGGAAGGAGATTTACCAATGACGAAATCAGTTCGTTTACTGCTTATGGGCGCTGCTCTCACAGGATTTATGGCTGGTCAAACCGCTGTTGCTCAGGCCGCCGGTGGCGATGATGCCAAAAAAGACACCACGGCTGCCAAGGGTGACAAAGCCACCAAGAGCAAAAAAGACAAGCATGCCTGCAAGGGTATGAACTCCTGCAAAGGCAAAGGTGGCTGCGGATCCACCAAAGGCAAGAATGATTGCAAGGGTAAAGGCGAATGCCGGACAGACGGCAAGCCCATGCCAAAAGAGGGCGACAGCAAATAGTTTCAGGTCCTCTCAGTTGAAGAGGACCGGTGGAACCCCGCTGGTCCTCTATTTTAGAATCTTAGTAGTCCCCGTTCTCTTATCAGCTTTATGCCCGCAAATCGCTTCAATGGATACAAAGACTTCGGCGTAGGAATCGGGCTTCGCATTCCTCATTACAACCATATTTTTGAAAAAAAGCCGGTCGTCGACTGGTTTGAAATCATCTCTGAAAATTACATGGTGGAAGGCGGCCGCCAGCTTCAGGTGCTGGACCAGATTCTGGAACGGTATCGCGTGGTGCAGCATGGTGTGTCCATGTATTTTGGCTCGGCTGAGCCGTTGAACCGTGAGCACCTGCGCCGCCTGAAAAAGCTCGTCCGCCGCACCAATACACCGTGGCTTACTGACCATCTCTGCTGGGGCAGCGTGGACGGCCGCTATTCGCACGACCTGCTTCCAATGCCCTACACCTTTGAGGCTGCAAAGCACACCGCGCAAAAAGTCCGTGAAGCCCGCGATTTTCTGGAAGTGCCCATCGCCGTGGAAAACGTAAGCAGCTACGCTGAATATCACGTCTCTGAAATGACGGAGTGGGAGTTTCTCAACGAGGTCGTGGAACAAGCCGACTGCGGCATCCTGCTGGACGTGAATAATATTTACGTATCATCGCGCAATCATAGTTTTGATCCATTTGAGTATCTGCGCAGCATTCCCGCCGAACGCGTAGCCCAGATTCATATAGCCGGGCATTCCAACTACGAAAAATATATTCTGGATACGCACGATCATCCGGTGCTCGATCCCGTATGGCAGCTTTATGCCAAGGCCATTGAGATGGCCGGCCCCACGGCGACGCTCCTGGAGTGGGACGATCACATCCCGTCTTTCGATGAGGTCCACAAGGAAGCGCTGAAGGCCAAGCAATACATTCCTGCCAGTGCGGCGGTGGCTTCATGAGCCAGGGTCACATGAATCCCGGCAACTTGAATCCGGGTTGCATGAATCTGGAACAGCTCCAGCGCGCGGTCTTTGACGTTGTGCGGCAGCCGCTGACTGAAGATGAGCGCATGCGTGAGCAAACGCTCGACGGCCGATCGACCAAAGCTATTGCCGAAGAGATCGTAAAGCCGAATGACCGGCTCACCTCGGTTGAGCGCCTGGAAATATACAATCGCGTTTACTGGTTCCGGCTCCTCTCTTCGCTTGCTGACGATTTTCCCGGGCTTCGTGAAGTTATCGGCCAGGAGGCTTTTGACAAGGTTCTTCTCGGCTACCTGACCGAGATGCCTTCTGTCTCATATACGCTGCGCGATCTGGGTTCGCGGCTCGAATCCTGGCTGCGCGCGCATCCTGATCTGATTTCCAGTAATGACCGCATGGCGCTCGATATGGTCCGGCTGGAGTGGGCAGACATTGAAGCCTTTGATGCCGCTGAGTATCCCGTTCTCAGCCAGGCCGAACTGGCCGGCTTGGGTGAAGATCCAGTCTTCCATTTGCAGCCAAATCTTCAGCTACTCGATCTGGCTTATCCCGTGGACGAGCTTCTGCTGAAAGTGCGTGAAACCGAAGATCCGGAAACCGATATCTCCAGCAACGTGGTCATGATGGACCATTCTGAATCGGCTCCGCGCAAACAGATTCCTTTGCCCAAGAGCAAAAAAGTTTTTCTGGCCGTCCATCGCCAGGAGAACATCGTCTATTTCAAACGCCTGAAGCCGGAAGGTTTTGCGCTACTCCGCGCTTTGCAGCAGGGCCAACCGCTTTCACAGGCCATTGAAACGTCAGTCAACTGGTCAGGGAAAAAACTGGAGCGCGTGATGGAGCAGCTGCATGACTGGTTTGCCAACTGGTCACAGTTGGGCTGGTTCTGCCGTCCGCCGGAAAAAGAGGCCAACCAATGAATGCGTTGCTGCAAAAAGCTGAAGTCGCTTACGGCTGGTTTCTAAGGGCGGTCAACTCACTGCAATCGCCTTTTCTGCTGCTGATTCGCGTTTACTGGGGATGGCTTTTTCTCCAGAGCGGCATCGGAAAGTTTGGCCACATCGATAAAGTCGTCAGCTTCTTTACCGACCTTGGCATTCCCGCGCCAACGTTGAACGCCTACTTCAATGCTTCTCTGGAAACTGTTGGCGGCATTCTTTTGATTCTTGGACTCGCGTCGCGCCTGATCTCGGTTCCTTTGCTGATCAATATGATCGTGGCCTATGTCACCGCAGACCGTGAAGCGTTTACGTCTTTCTTTTCCGAATCAGGAAAATTTTTTGGCGCCGACCCATTTCCGTTCCTGCTCGTATCGCTGCTGATCTTAATCTTCGGCCCCGGCAAGTTTTCCGTCGATACATTGATCCGTGCCTACCGCAAGAAACATTCACCGGCTATTGCTGCGGCTGCATCCAATTGAAGCAGCTGGTAGTCTGTGATTCATGGGATTTCGCCGTCTCAACCTCATTTTTCTGACAGCCGCGCTCGCTCTTCTGGCGCTTCCGTTGAAAACTGCTTCCGCACAAGACAATGGCAACGGCAACGATACAGCGACGGTAAAGGTCTCCGGCGCGACAATCGACGTCACTCTGCCTGAAGGGCCAATGAAGCTCACGCGCAACGACCTGTTGGGCTGGGTAAAAGCCTCTGCTATCACAGTCGCCGATTATTACGGACACTTCCCCGTTCCGCACCTCACGTTAAAAATGCGCAGCACCTCCGGCTCCGGCGTACGCCATGGCGTTACGTATCCCAAAGATGGCGGACTCATTTTTATCAGCGTGGGCCGCGACGCCGATGTTGCGGCCACCAAAGATGACTGGGTGCTGATCCATGAAATGATCCATCTGGCATTTCCTTCCATGGAAGACGAGCAGCACTGGATTGAAGAAGGCATCTCCACTTATGTTGAGCCCGTGGCGCGCGTGCGCGCGGGAGGAATGCCGTTGGACGAGATGTGGCGCACTTTCGTCCGCGACATGCCCAAGGGCGAACCGGGGCCGGACGATCATGGGTTGGACAACACGCATACTTGGGGGCGCACCTATTGGGGCGGCGCGATCTTCTGCCTGCTCGCTGATGTGCGCATTCGCGAACACACAAAAAATCGTAAAGGACTTGAAGACGCGCTGCGCGGCATTAATCGCGGCGGCGGCAACATCAGCGAAGATTGGGACATCAACAAGGCGCTGGCAATGGGGGACAAAGCCACAGGCACAACCGTTCTGCGCGACCTTTACAACGAGATGCGCGACAAACCAGATCCCGTCGATCTGGACCAGCTTTGGACGAAGCTTGGCATCCAGATGAAAAATGGTTCTGTTGCGTTCAATGACAAAGCCCCGGAAGCAAATATCAGGAAGGCGATCACCGCGCCTTCTGTTTCCACAACGGCCCAGCGCTAGATCGCTACCACCAATTCCCCTTCGGACAAACGACCGCTGCGCCTTTTTCCTTACTTGGAGAGGCTTGGCAGGCAGTAATAGATGACGCCAGCTTCCCCAACATTCGCGTATCGTTGGTAAGGCGATCGGGCGTGGTTTGCAGAATGAGAATCATATTGTTGCGCGCGGAATCGAAAACTGCCATCAGGGCAACTCGGACCTTATTATCAGGCAGATCATTACGGCACGTGAATGCCCCCTGGTCAAACAATCTCAAATCCGGAGACACGAACGATCCCGCACAGAATTGCTGGGCAAATTCCTCTGAAGTGAGCGGCTGAGGAATCGAACCGTCATAAGCATCATTTCTGTTTCGATTGGCATGGTAGCGAAGAGTGATGGACGGGACAAAACCGCTTATTGGACGCATAAGAGACGAGCGGCCCGGGGGAAGGCAAGAGGAAGGCTTCTCAAGAAAAAGCACAGTGCCTTCCTCCACTCCAGACCATCTCTTGGGCAGAGAGCAAAAACTTATCCCTGCCGGCACCTTCATCATCAAGCCGAAATTTCGCGTGACATACAGGTTCGGAGCCGGCTTGGCAGCGGACTGCGCCACCACGGATGCGGACAGACTGGTCAGCAGCGCGAGCGCGCTTAGGAACTTCACCAAGAATAGATTCACAGTACCCTCATGAAAATTGAGATCAACCCCGCATTCGCAATGACTCTAGCTCACTTTCATCGTTCCTTAGTAATGAAACTTATACCGCACCTGCACGCCCACAATCCGTGGATCACTTACGTGCGATCCTCCAAAAGTGTTGCTGCGGTCAATGAAATACCGGTTATCGGTCAGGTTGGTCGCGGTCAGCTTGGCCGACCAGTTCTCATTGAACGAATGTCCCACCGACAAATCAAGGCTCGCATACGCCGGCAAGTGGCCGGGGCCATCGCCATCAAGAAAGCCTGAGCCCGCGCTCACATTGCCGGAGAGCCAGCTCTTGAGCGGAAGCGCCGCCGTGAATCCCGTGCTCAAGGTGTGGCGCTGATCGTGGTCAAGAAAAAAGAACCCTACATCCGGCGGCGCAAAGTCAGTAAGTCCGCCGGTGACTCCGCCCGATCCTTCCACCGACTGGTGAGAATAAGCCAGGTGCAGATCGATCTTGTTAAATAATTTTGGGGAGCGCACCGTAGCTTCATACCCCACAATACGGACGCTTTGTATGGTGAGAGGGACGAACAGGTTTGAATTGCCGAGCGCGTCATGATCGAAGAAGTTGTGCGCTCCAGTGCGGAAATTATCGAAATCAAGTGTCCATCCCCGCACAGGAATGGTCAAACCGATATCGTGCTGCTCGTCACGCTCGCCGCGCAGGGGTAGAAATCCCTGATCAGCTGAGACGCTGAGAATGTCGGAAGAAATCGTATCCAGCGGAGGCGCCTGGTAATAGCGGCTATAAGCGCCGCGCAAAATCCAGCCAAGATGCGGGATCTGAATGGCAACACCCAATCGTGGGCTTCCTACCGTTTCTGTTACCAGACCGGAAAAATGCGTCAAGCGCACGCCTGCAGTCAGAGATAGCCACGAAGCTGCTTTGTATTGGTCCTGAATCCAGACTGCTTCAAGATTGCCGCTGACTTTTTCTCGTGGCGGATGAGCATCGACCAGGTCGCCCGCATCATTTGTGCCGGTGAGGCCAAACAACGTGTTGTCATGCTGGGCAAAGCCATAAAATCCAACACTGGCATTGTGCCGCCCCTTTACTACGCTAAGGGAAGTTTGTCCTCCCAGATAGGACGAGGCCCGATTATCAGTTGTCACCAGCCGCTGGTCGGCGGCCCCTTGACCCTCAAACGCTGCGCGATTGAAATGATAAGAAGGCGCCACCGTCAGCAGCACTCCCGGGCCAAACGTGTGTATCCAGGAAAGGTTTCCAAAGATGTCCTGCTCGCGTTCGCGGTCGCGAACGCCGGCAGCGTCCAGATCTGCATCATTCGGTACTTGAAAGAAATCAGTGCGGGCCGAGCCCACAAAGCGAAGTTGGTCTGTGGGCGTAGCGTTCAGGATCAGTGAAGTAAATGCGCCTCCCCCATCGGCCTGGTTATGCAGATTGGCCGGGGTTGGCGTTTCCAGCCCGTGGTCCGTACGATTGCCATTTAAGCTCACGTAATATGCGGACTTATCATTGTGATCGCCAAAACTCAGCTGGTCGTCAGTGGAGTTGAAGCTGCCATAGCTGGCAACGAGTTCTCCCTGGCGTGAACGCTCAAAGCCGGTGCGCGGCACCACATTGAACACACCGTATGTGCGATCACCGGATTCAGCCGAGAAACTGCCGCGCTGCACTTCCATGTAATCTACATCTTTAGGATCGAACTGCGGGCCCACATTAGTGGCAATGTTGGTATTAGGGACGGGCACGCCATCAATCTCCCACGTCACCTGGTGTCCGCCGCGCACGTGCAACTGGTCATGCACCACGGCCGCGCCGGGAACATAATCCGTGATCATGGCCATGGAGTTGGTGCGGTCAGCGCCTGGGGTCTGAGCAATATCGCCGCGGCTCACCAGCGTTTGCGGCACTGGGGACGAAGGGTTCACCATCTCCGGAGCGCCGGAGACTTCTACCGTCTCCTGGTGCTGCGCCACTGCCAGCGCAAAATGCATTTCCTGCACATTGCCGGAACTTACGGTTACAGACTGCTGCGCCCCGCTAAATCCCTGCGACATGATCGTCACGTCATATTCCCCTACGGGAACATTGGAGATGAGCGCCATCCCTTCTTCATTCGTGGTGCCGGACGTTTTAAAGTCCGACGTGCGGCTCTGCACTTCAACCTTCGCCCCCTGCACCGGCCTGTGCTGCGGATCGTGAACAATGGCCTTAACTGTCCCAAATACTGAGGCTACAGCCGGCAAGCATGAGAGCAGCGCCAGCAAACTTATGATCGCAATAAATCGTTTTGACACTTTTTTATCCCCGGAGGAACCTCTGTCGGGTTCCATTTTTCTCGGCGACAAGCACCAACCGGCTTCACTCTTTTTCGCAGAGAAATCCGCAAAAAGTAGGAATACAGCCGGAACAAATGCCGCTTCGATCAAGTCTTGAGCAGAGACAATTAGCTAAGTGAAAGTAGCTCAGCTATTGTTTTCTCTGTGTGGGCATTTGCCTTAGACGAGGGGAGGACCGCGATCAGTATGGGAAGAGAAGCCGGCAACTGTGAAGACAATTGAAGCAATCTGGATTTTAAGATCGCTTACTGCCGGTGGAGGAAGATCAGGATTGGTGAAAACTGTTGCGCCGCTCCGCAGATGTCCCGGAGTACAGCAATCCATGGGACACTTGGCATCATCGGGTGCGGCGGAGAAAGCCGTCTTTGATTCTGGAGCGCTCACAGACTCTGGCGCGGCCGCTTGATGGTGATGATGCTGCTGATGCGTGGGGCGATCGCAGTGGTCCACTGCCACCGCATGGCATGAAACTGCCTTGCCTGTTCCAGTGCATGCTGCCGCCATAATCGGCGAAAGCATGGATGAAAACAGAGCAAGAATCACCGTAATGGAGAGTGAACGACGCATCTACTTATGCAATATTCCCTCATTTTTGCCGCGAAAGCAATCGGATTCAGAGTTCCTGAGCGGGTTTACCACGTTAAACATTTTAATTTTCACCTCGCCAGCGCTCATGTTGTTCTACCAACAATCCGGCTACACACTTGACAGCGCACATCCCAATAACCTGGCTACCTGCAGATGCACGATCTAATCAATGAAGTGCTTAAGCTCTGCCAATAGCATGGCCGACGCACATCAATATTGAGAGCGCAGGATGCGGATTGGTTACAATCACGATGACTCTTCACGCGCGAGAGTGGCGTTTTCCCAGATAGAAATAAACTGCCGGCGTAACGATCAGGGAGAGCACCATCGAAACCAGGATTCCCCCGATTACCGCGATTGCCAGCGGTTGCAGCATCTCTGATCCGGCGCCCAGCGCGAATGCCAGCGGCAACATGCCCGCCATGGTCGCCAGCGCGGTCATAAATATAGGACGCAGGCGGCGACGTCCCGCCTGAACCATGGCTTCTTCCGGCTCAAAGTTTGCATGGACAAATTTCTGGTTCGCATCCAACAGCAGAATGCCATTTTTGGCCACAATGCCGATCACCATGATCATTCCCATGAGTGAGGCCAGATTCACGGTTTTGCCCGTGATCAGAAGCGCAAGAAAAACTCCCGAGATGGATAGCAGAGCAGAACTCAGAATGGCCACGGGAGCTGAGAAGTTGCGGAATTCAAACAGCACCACGGTGAACACCAGAACGATGGCCAGCACCATTACAACCGCCATGTCATGAAAATCACTTTGCTGTTGCGCGTAAAGGCCGCCATAACTCACCCGGATAGAAGACGGCAGGTGCAGACCGGCGACAACTTTTTGCACCTTGGCCATGCCGCTGCCGAGGCTTGTACCTTCCAGTCGCGCGGTCACCTCCACCAGCCGTTGCAAATTTTCCCGTGTGATTTCCGTTTGTCCGGGAAGTTCATTGATCTGAGCCAGAGAGCCTAGCGTGGCGGTCCTTCCGGACGAACTGACCAGCAGCGTATTGCTCATCGCATCCATCGAGGCGCGATTCTGGTCCGGGAAACGTACGCGTATGTTGTAAGCGCGGTTATTGGCGATCAGTGGGTTGGCCGCTGTTGTGCCCTGCAACACCGCCATCGCGTCAGTGGATACCTCTTCTGCCGTGAATCCGGCCTTTGCCGCTACCGTGGGATTCACCCTGAATTCCGCTGCGGGACCACTCATGGTGTTCTCAATGCCGTTCTTCACATCAACCACGCCTTTTATCTTTTCGATGGCATCGGCGACGCGCGGCGCCTGCTCTTCCAAAAGCTTTGCATCTTCAGAGAACAGTTTGATCACCACCGGCTCGGGCGCGCCGGTCAGATCGCCAATCATGTCTTGCAAGAGCTGTTTCAAGTCAACATCGACGGCGGGCTCTTCCTTTTTGATCGTGGCACGCACGTCAGACATAATGTCATCGATCGGGCGACTTCTGTTAGCTTTCAGCTTGACGGAGATATCGCCACTATTTGCTTCTGTCACCGCAGCCAACCCCAGTTGGAGTCCGGTGCGCCGTGACGTACTCTCCACTTCCGGAGTCTCACGCAGGATCTGCTCCACGTGGGAGATCATGCGATCAGTTTCCTGCAGTGAAGTACCCGGGGGCGTAAGGTAGTCAACAATGAAGCCCCCTTCATCCATTTCCGGCAGCAAATCCGAGCCGAGAAACATAAAGCACAGGCCGGAGATGGCAACAAGCACAACCGCGCCAAATAACAGCCAGCGCGGATGCTCCAGCGCTCGCCGGAGCCAGCGTTCATAGAATTCAATCACGCGGCCAAAGAAGCCTTTCATAGAAGCTTCTTCCGCAGCCATCAGGTTACGAATTTCCTGGTCTACGTCGCCGTTCTCGGCGACTGGTGCTTCAGCGGTGCTTTTGCGTCGAAGCAGAAACAGGCTGAGCGTCGGGGTCCAGGTAAGCGCCAGCAGCAGCGACGTGAGCAAGGCGGCGCACATGGTCACTGCCAGAGCACGAAAAAATGCGCCGTTCACGCCGGTCATGGTGATCAGCGGAAGAAAAACCACGATTGGAGTTAAGGTAGAACCTATCAGCGGAACAGTAATCTCAGATAGTGCGCTGCTGATGGCTTCTATTCTTCCCTGCCCTGCATCACGATGCAGCACAATGTTCTCCACCACCACGATCGCATCATCAATCACCAGGCCCACTGCTGCGGCAAGACCGCCCAGGGTCATCAGGTTAAAACTCTGGCCCAGCAGCTTGAGCACGATGAAGGTAACAAAAATCGTAACCGGAATCACCAGTCCGGCAACAACCGAGCTGCCCCAGTCGCGCAAAAAGATGATCAACACAATCGCGGAAAGACTCAGCCCCAGAAGAATGGCGTCGCGCACGCTCTTGATGGAATCCCGCACAATCCCTGACTGATCATAAAAGGGCGTGAGATGGATTCCCGGCGGAAGCGTGCCGCGGATGCGATCAACTTCAGCATGAACTTCATTTGCCACCACCACGGTATTACTATCCGGCTGGCGATTGATGTTTAGCAACACCGCCGGTTTTCCGTCAGCACGCACAATCGTATAGATCGGCTTCACCGATTCCTGCACCATGGCCACATCGCCAATGCGGATCGGTATGCCGGCCTGAGTACTCTTCACAACAATGTTGGCCAGTTCCTGTGCGTTGCGCGCCTGGCCGTTCACCAGCCCCAAAACCAGTTGATGATTGCGCTCAAATAATCCGGGAGAATCCACCAGGTTTGTTGCCTTGACTGCGTTAAGGATGTCAGTAACAGTCATTGCTGCCGCCAGCAGCCGCGCCGGGCTGGGCGTGATTTGGAACTCAGGCTCTTGTCC
>DASXJO010000192.1:0-4038 GCA_036497385.1 Candidatus Angelobacter sp.
GGAAAGAGCCTAAATGTTACCCAAGAAGTTTCGTTTCATCTCCTCTGCCGCCCTGATTGCGTTAGGGCTGACGATTGCGGTTGTCGGATTTACGCGACACGGCCAGATTAAAGCCTCCGCTTCGGAAAAACCGGCTGTCGCAGCGCAGAATCCCGCGCCAGCCGCCGCTGCACAACCACAGGAACTGCCTCCGGGAACCATTTCAGTGACGGCAAAGGCCGTGACTACCGCTCAATTCCTGGCTCGCGGGCATCTGACAGAGTCTCAATACATGACGGTGGCGGAATACGTGGACGCCATTGCCAAGGCGAACGGCGGCAAGACCACATTCAAGAAGGGTGACGTGATCCTGGTCCCCGGCATTGAGCCACAGCCAATCGTGGAAAAGACACGGCCTTTCCCCAAAGAGACTGAAGTCCGCGCCATTTATATGACTGGCGGGACGGCGGGCAGCGCCCATGGCATCGAGTTGGTCCGCCACTGGAAGCAGGCGGGCGGAAATGCCGTGGTCTTTGATATTAAAGACAGCGACGGCAGCATCAACATCCCTTTTGATCATCCGCTGGTGAAAAAGGTCAAGAATCATCCCATTACCAATTTGCCTAAGTACGTTCGTTTCCTGCACTCGCTGGATATGCATGTAATTGCACGGCAGGCGCTCTTCCGGGACGACAATATCGCCCAGAACCATAGCCAACTGGCGGTGCAGTCCAGAAGCATGCATCAGCCGTGGCGTGAAAATGGCAAGCTGGTCTGGTCAGACAGCTCTAATAAAGAAGTCCAGGATTACAATATCGCCCTGGCCAAGTATGTGGCCACCTCAGGCGTGGACGAAATTCAGTTTGATTACGTCCGCTTCCCTGCCGAGGGCAACCAGGCAGACGCGGAGTTTGCCTTCCAGAAGGACCCCAAACTGCATCGGGATGACGTGATCGCCAATTTCCTTGATCGCGCCTATTCTCAGTTGCACCCAATGGGCGTGCTGGTTTCACTCGACGTTTTTGGCATCATGGCCTGGCAACGTCAGGTGGACCTGAGCCATACCGGGCAAGACATTGCCAAGATGGCCAAACACTGTGATGTGATTTCACCCATGATTTATCCCTCGCACTTCTTTGGGATGGATGGCTACGCGGCCCCGGGCGACGCTCCTGAGCATTTCATCAGCGTTTCCATGGACCGGTTTGAGAAAGTTACGGCCGGCACCGGCGTGGTGTTGCGCCCGTGGCTACAGGCTTTCCGCTGGCGCACCAAGACTTACTCGCCGGAATACATCCTGAAGCAGGTAAGTTCTTCGCACGCGCACCACGGGGACGGGTTCCTGTTTTGGAACGCCGCCAATGATTACTCCAAGCCTTTTGCCGCCATGCCTACGATGATGGCGAACCCGCAAACGTATCTCTACACGCCTGCCACGGCAGTGGCGCAGAGTACTCCAAATGCCGCAACCCCGGAGAAGACGGAACAATCGCAAGCTGGAAACCAGGCTGCTACGCAGCCTCGGCCGTAAGATCGCTTCCCCGGCAAACATTTGTAGTCCATGCGCTCCAGAATTCAGCGTATGTAATGTTAGCCGGGGAAATTTCCGTCAGATATAATGTGCTGTTTGCCTGAATTATCATCTAATTAGTGTTAGAGTGCGTTTGCCGTTCTGAGATCCAGGACGGAGTCGGAAGAAAATGGCGTTCAGGCAGCAGCACTCCAATCTGAAGGAGCCCCCTCATGGCGATTCAAGCGACGGAAAAGATCTGGCATAACGGGAAGCTGATTCCCTGGAAGGACGCCCAGATTCACGTGATGGCCCACGTGGTCAACTACGGTTCATCTGTTTTTGAAGGCATCCGTTGCTACGCGCCAGAAGGCAAACCGGCAATCTTCCGGCTTCGCGACCACATGCAGAGGCTCATGGATTCGGCCAAGATCTACCGCATCGATATCGATTACAACCTGGACCAGCTTTGCGCCGCCGCTCTGGAGATTGTTTCTGCCAACGGCGTTTGGCCGTGCTATCTGCGCCCGATCGTGATGCGGGGTTACGGCGAAGCCGGCGTGAATCCCTTCAACTCGCCCACCGAGGTCTATATGACCAATTATCCGTGGGGCAAGTACCTGGGCCATGGCGACGTCACTGAAGGCGTGGACGCATGTGTCTCTTCATGGTCGCGAATCGCGCCGAACACTATGCCCGCCATGTCCAAGGCCGGCGCCAATTACATGAATTCGCAGCTCATCAAAATGGAAGCAATCGTAAACGGCTACGTTGAAGGCATTGCGCTGGATGTGAATGGCTTCGTGAGCGAGGCGTCAGGAGCAAACATTTTTATCGTCCGCAAAGGCAAGCTGCTCACGCCGCCGCTGGGCAATTCCGTGCTGCCCGGCATTACGCGTGAAAGCATTATTACCTTGGGCGAGGACATTGGCCTGCCCGTGGTTGAGCAGATAATTCCCCGCGAAATGCTTTACCTGGCCGACGAAGTCTTCTTCTGCGGCACCGCCTCAGAAATTACTCCTATCCGTTCCATCGACAAGATCAACATCAGCAACGGAATTACCGGACCAGTCACACTCGCCTTACAACGCGCATTCTTTGGCATCGTGAATGGCGCGGCTCCCGACCGGCACAATTGGTTTACGCCGGTACCTGTGCGTGACAGGTCGAAGCAGCCGGTAGGAGTATAGGTTTAAATTCCGAGTGGAAGCGAGGGATGCTTTAACTGTGATTCTCAGCCGCTCCACAAACAATCCGGAGATAATTCAAGGGTAGCGATGATCGCTACCCTTGAGCTTTAATCCTCAGAAATCAAGATTGTCAATCCATAAGTATTTTGGTGGCTATAGGGCTCCCTCGCTTCGCGCGGGATTACAGAAAAAGCCTAAGCCGTCCTCGCCAATATTTCCAGTTCGCGGGGAAGCCAACCCTTCAATCGCTCCTGAAGCTTCTTCATTTCCGGTCCCAGTGAACGATCAAATACGATTCCCGCACGGCCACTGGTGTGTGACCAGACTACGTTGCCGTTGGCATGCAGAGCGGACGAGCTTTCAGGCAGCATCAGCTTCATGCTTATGGCGGCTCCATGAGGCAGGGGCTCAGAGGCATTCAGGCAAAGGCCAGTCTGGCTTACATTGAGCACACTCACCTGCTGGAGCGTGCGCTGCCATCCACGATGCGCGAGCGTCCCCGAAACTAATTTCACCGGCAACGTGTGGCGATAGGCAGCGATCCGCTGTTGCGCCATATTCGTGTAAGACGCTTTGAGGCTTCGAACCAGCATGTCAACGCTGACCGGCTTTTGGATGCGGATCTGGATGCGCTTATGGCTGGCTTGGTCAAGGCGCGCCGTGGGCATAAGTCCGATCGATACACCGCGCCAGCGGGAAGACGACTGAAGCAGGCTGAGATCGGCGGCGCAAGGCATGTCAAAGTCGCAAATGGCAAGATCCAGCCTGGTATTGCCAACGATTCTTTCCGCCTCCAGAACGCTTGCCGCGGCGAAAACACTAATGCCAAAACTTTCCATGACTCTGCGCGCCATGCTGAGCAATGCCTGGTCTGGCAGCAGCAGCAACGCCGAGAAGACGTTCCAGGGCGAGAAATGCCGATTGCGGCTGGACACGATATCGCGCGCTAAATTATCTGAACTCATCAGAGATCCCGGAGCTTGCACTTCAAAGCCTGGTTGGTCAATTGTGAAGCAGCGTAGGTTTGGGGCGCCGTGAGCGGAGTCACATACCCTCCAACCCGGCCCCGTTAGGATCAGAATCTCACGGAAGACATAGACGTCTCCATGGATTTTTTACTTAAGGCGCATCAAAATTTGCATTAGAGATGTTAATACTCTCGGCCAAGAGCGGCACAAGATGAATCGGCGGGTGCAGTTCTTCTTACTGGAAGGTGTTGCACGCCGCGATGGTTCCCTGGTCCATTCCGCGGCTGAACCATTGCGTGCGCTGGGCTGAGCTGCCGTGAGTGAATGATTCCGGGCTCACCCTGCCGGTGGACATCTTTTGCAATCGATCATCGCCAACCGCGGCGGCGGC
>DASXJO010000193.1:0-4859 GCA_036497385.1 Candidatus Angelobacter sp.
GCCTGGCCCAGCAGCTCCGCGCCATTGCTCACGGCGCAGTCTGTCTTGGTGCCTCCGGCGTCAATACCCAGGTACAGTGGCATGATTGGACTTTAATTCATCTTCCCACAACTTTTACTTTTGCTTTCAGGCATTTTTCCCGAATAATGACTTGGCACACATATCCCATTCATGCGATTGCAAATTGTTGACCTGCTCATTATCGCTGTTTATCTGATCGGCATCACTTTTTTTGGTCTAAGGTTCCGCAAGTCCCAAAGGTCACTGCGAGATTATTTTTTGGCCGACCGCAACATTCCCTGGTGGGCCATTGCTCTCTCGATTGTTGGCGCTGAAACCAGCACACTCACCGTAATCGGCACGCCTGGAATCGCCTATGGCGGCAATTTCGGCTTTCTTCAGCTTGTCTTCGGTTACCTTCTGGGCCGCATCGTCGTCTGCCTGGTCTTCATCCCGCAGTATTTTCGCGGTGAGATGTTCACAGCTTACCAACTTATCGATCGCCGCTTTGGAAAAGAGCTGCATAGAATTACCGCCGGAATCTTCCTGGTCACGCGGGCGGCGGCGGAAGGCGTGCGTGTGTGGGCCGTCGCAATAGTAATCAGCATCGCTCTGGGCACGGGAGGCGTGACGTCTGTCGCCATCGTTATGGGGCTCACGCTTATTTATACATTTGAAGGCGGCATGGCCGCTGTTATCTGGACGGACGTTGTCCAACTCGCTATCTACGTCGGCGGCACGATCATTGGTTTTTTCACTCTGCTGCATTTGGTCCCGGGAGGCTGGCCCGCAATCCACGCTGTTGCTTCCGGTGCAGGCAAGTTGCAACTCTTTGATTTCTCTCTTAATTTTTTCAAGACATACACATTCTGGGCCGGGCTGATCGGCGGGATGTTCCTGAACACCGCCACGCATGGCACTGACCAGCTCATGGTCCAGCGCCTGCTCGTTGCGCGCAATCAACGCGATTCCCGCACGGCTCTGCTCTTCAGCGGCGGCGTGATTCTGGTTCAATTCACGCTGTTTCTGCTCGTCGGCGCGGGACTCTGGGTTTTCTACCGCCAATTTCCTCCCATTGGGCACTTCGCGACCAATGACTATGTTTTCCCCACATTCATTGTGGAGCACATGCCGCGTGGCATTGCCGGATTGCTGATCGCCGCAATTCTTGCCGCCGCCATGTCAAACTTGAGCGCCGCGCTGAATTCGCTCTCTTCCACAACGATGATCGATTTTTATCTGCGCCGGAACCCACAAACGTCCGATAGCAAGCGGCTCGGCCTTTCGCGCATAGCTACTGTGGTCTGGGGCGTTGCTCTCTTCGGACTGGCGCTGGCTTCGCGCTATGGTGGCAACGTACTGGAAAAAGGCCTCACCATCGCTTCACTGGCGTACGGCGGACTGCTTGGCGTGTTTCTTCTGGGATTGCTCACCCGCCGCGCCAAACAAACCGGTGCAATTGCTGGTATGCTCTGCGGACTGGCTCTCAACATTTATATCTGGGGATGGACGCACATCGCCTGGACCTGGTACGTAACATTTGGTTCCATCATTACGTTTGTTGTGGGATATCTCGCTAGTCTTCTGGAGGCTGAGACCGATGCAAAGCGCGCCGAAACCAGCGCCTGAGCTGCTGCGCGAGTTAAACGCCTGGCATTCGACGGCCATTGTCGTCGGCACCATTATCGGCAGCGGAATTTTTCTTGTTCCCGCCGAGATGATGCAGGCCGTGGGCTCGGCGCGTCTGGTTTATCTCGCATGGATCGTCGGAGGCTTGCTTTCTTTCTTTGGCGCGCTCACGTATGCCGAACTTGGGGCTGTGCGTCCCTGGGCTGGCGGCGAATACGTTTACATCCGAGACGCATACGGGCCATTGCCCTCGTTTCTTTATGCCTGGACGTGGTTCCTCATCGCCAAGCCCGCCTCCATCGCCAGCGTAACCAGCGGGTTGGTGCGCGTGCTGGGCAATTTCTCCGCGTTCAGCTTCCTCCCGCATCCGATATTTGCCCTGCAAGGCGGTTACCAGCTTACCTACGGACATCTGCTCGCTATCGCGGCAACCATCCTCATTACTGCTCTGAACTATGTTGGCGTGCGAAAGGCCGGGAACTTCCAGCTGGTAATGACCACGCTGAAAATTGTGATGATCGTAGTAATCATTGCGGCAGGTTTCAGCGCCACCACTGGAAGCTGGAGCAACTTCGGCACCACGTTTCTTGGCGCCAAAGGCGGCATGGCCGGCTTTATGGCCGCGTTGGTCGCCGCACTCTGGGCTTATGACGGCTGGAATGACCTCAACATGGTGAGCGGTGAGATTCGCAACCCAGAGCGCAGCATTCCGGTGGCGCTGATCGGCGGCGTGGCAATCGTGGCCGTGCTTTATATCGGCGTAAACGCGGCGGTGCAGTTTGTAATGCCGGCATCTTCTGTGGCCGCTTCACCCGTCCCCGCTTCCGCTGCAACGCAGATAGCCATCGGGCGTTTGGGCGCACTGCTGGTATCAGCCGGAATGGCTCTATCCATGTTCGTGACGCTCAACGGGACCATCATGAGCGGCGGACGCATCCCCTTTGCCGTGGCCCGCGATGGATACTTCTTCAAAGCACTGGCAGAAGTCCATCCCCGCTTTCATACTCCGTCGCTGGCGCTCATCGTCCAGTGCGTGATGGCCATCGCCCTGCAGCTCGGCGGCGGATCATTCAGGGATTTCCTTGAACTGGCGATTTTCTCTGAATGGCTCTTCTATATGATTGCCGCCAGCACCATCTTCGTTTTTCGCCGGCGCGAGCCGAACACGCCACGTCCCTACAGTACGTGGGGGTATCCTGTGGTACCGGCGCTGTTTGTAATTGCGGCAGCCGTGTTGCTGTATTATACGTTTATCGACAAACTGCATCACTCGCTGGGTGGAACAATCGTAATGACGCTGGTGATGCTGGCAGGGGTGCCGGTGTTCTGGTATTTCGCGAAGCAGAAGAAAGCCGCTTAGCGACAGAGGACACGGAGAAACTTTTTTCTGAATCTCGAGAGATCCCTCTCGTCGCAAAACATCGGGGCTGCCATTCCTGAAACGGATCGTGACTATAGGGTTCCCTCAGCCGCATAACCCAGCGGCTTCAGGATTCCAGAGAAAGCTAGACTCTGCTGAACTCCAACACTTTCTCTGATTGCCCGGGCTTGGGTGGCGAGAGGCGCTCGTAAACCTTCACATACTCTCGTGCTGAGGCGGTCCAGGAGAAATCTTTCTTCATCCCATTCTGAATCAGCTTGAGCCACGCGGCCTGGTCTTTAAAGGCCCGCAGGGCTTCATGAATGCAGTTCAGCAGCGCCACGCCGGAATATGCGCTGAATTTAAACCCTGTTCCCTTGGCAGATGTCGGGTCCCACGGCTCAATCGTGTCGTCCAACCCGCCCGTGGCGCGGACGATGGGCACTGTGCCGTAACGCAGGCTATACATCTGGTTCAGCCCGCTGGGCTCATAGCGGGATGGCATCAGGAACATGTCTGCTCCGGCTTCAATCTTGTGCGCCAGCGCGTTGTCATACGCTACTTTCACGGCAATCTTATCCGGATGCTGCTTTTGCAGTTTGAGCAGCAGGTCCTGATATTCCTTCTCGCCGCTGCCCAGCGCGGTAATAATCAGGGGCAGCCGCGCCAAGTCACTGCCAATTTCCTGGATCAGGTCAAAACCTTTTTGCGCCACAAAGCGGGACACAATGCCGATGACCGGCGTATCTATGGGCGCGCTTTCCAGGCCGAATTGGCGTAGCAGATCGTACTTGCATTCCTTCTTGCCCTGCAGCCTTTCCGCTGAATATTGCTGGACGATGTGTTTGTCTTTCTCCGGACTCCATTCGTTGTAATCTACGCCATTGATGATCCCGGTCAACGATCCCGCCCGCGACTTCAGCAGGCCTTCCAGTCCAAATCCGTATTCGCTGGTCTGTATCTCCTGCGCGTACTTGCGGCTTACCGTAGTCAGGTGATCGGAAAAAGCGATGGCTCCCTTCAGAAAGTTCACCTTGCCCCAGAACTCCATCTGGTCAATGGTGAAAAGTTCCCAGGGAAGCATGAGCAGCGGCAGCGTGTCTGGAGGAAAGATTCCCTGATAGCCGATATTGTGGATAGAGAAAACGGTGCGCGTGCCGCGGAAAACCGGATCGGCCTCATAACTGGTGCGCAGCAGGATAGGGACCAGCGCGGACTGCCAGTCATGGCAATGAAAAATCTCCGGCACGCCCAGCACCTTGGAAGCTTCCAGTACGGCGCGGCAATACAGCGCAAAACGCTCGGCATTGTCCGGGTAGTCGCCCGCAGGCGTTCCATAGAGCGATTCGCGATCAAAGAACGCGGGGTAGTCGATGAAATAGAATTGCACTCCGGAGCGTTTACCGCCATCCAACACGGAACAGAAACGGTATTGATCGTCGAACGGGATAGTAACGCTGGGCAACAATACTTTGGCATCGGGGAGCCTTGTCTGTTTATATTTGGGGAGATAAACAGAGACGGAGTGCCCCAGTTGGGCCAGGGCCTGCGGAAGGGCGCCGACAACATCAGCCAGTCCGCCGGTTTTGGCGAACGGCACGCACTCAGAAGCAGCAAAGACGATATTCACGGGGCCTCCGTAGTAAAGCAGACGGAACGCGGCACAACACGCTGAGAAAATTCTAAATGCCGGGAACAAAAAGGGCCAATTCGGGAGCTGTAAAAAAACCCAAACTGGGGCAAAATTTTCTTGCCGACGCGGGCGCGGCGGAAAAAATTGTTGACGCCATGGGCGACGTGTCTGAGTCGGTGGTGGTGGAAATCGGGCCGGGCAAGGGCGCGCTCACACAGGCGCTGGCGCGGCGGGCCA
>DASXJO010000194.1:0-3054 GCA_036497385.1 Candidatus Angelobacter sp.
TGGCTTCTTCGTTTCGACTGCCGTCTTGTTCGGCGTCGCTGTCGGCGTGGGCTTCGCTTGGCCGCTATTAATGGCCGACTTCTGCTCAGTGCCTGCGCTTATAGGTTTGTTGATTTGGGCAGGCGTTGGGGAATGTTTTGGCGCTGGAACGCCCGCCTGCGTGCTACCTGGCGTTTTTGGCGCGTTTGGATCTACTTTGGGAACACTGGGAAGCCTTTGTGACAGGATATCCGCGGCACGCATGGGCGCCGGCCCGGAGGCCGCAGCCTGTGGATCGTCTGCCATTTTGGTTATGACCAGCACTTCCTCAAGGCGTCCGATATCCGCGGCGGGTTTGATCTTGATGAGCTGAAAGGGATCGTTGTCTTTGTCTGGCGACGCTCCAATCACCGTTCCCACGGAATATCCCTTGGGATAAATTCGGTCGCCACCGCTGGTAATCACGCGCTCGCCGGGCTCCACTTGCTCGTCAGACATGATACCGGTAACCTGGAGTTCGCCCAGAGGCGTGCCTTTTACGATGCCCTGCAGACGTGAACTTTCCAGAATCACTCCGGCTCCGCTGTCATGGTCATTAATCAGCAGCACCTGAGAACTCAGCGGAAAAACTTCTTTCACCTTGCCCACGATCCCATCCGGCGTGATCACGGGCATATCAGGCTTAATGTGGTCATTTGAGCCCTTGTCGATGGTGATCAAACGCGACTGCTCGGTTCCGCTGGTGGCGATTACCTGCGCTGCCACGGTCTTTGAAATGAATTTTTCCTTGAAGTCCAGCAGGACCTGCAATCGCCGGGCCTGGTCGGCATCCTGTTTAAGCCTCACCTGTTCCATTTGCAGGCGGGCGATTTCATCCTGTAATTCCTTGTTCTGCTGGCGAGCGCCGCGAAGGTCAGCGTAATTATGCCAGCCATTGCGGAAGAAACGGCCGGTGGAAACAAATACCTTTTCAACGGGAGTAAACGCGGTAACGGTCCATACGCGGATTAGCCGCGTTCCGCTGCCGGTGGTTCCTGGCTTTGCGCCTTCCGGACGCTTCACCTGCGTGGCCAGGGCGACCACTTGAATGAAAAGAACCGCCATTAATGCCAGCGGGTTCTTATACCGAGTAAAGAAATTTTCCATGACCTGCGCTACGGGAGGGCCAGATGAGGGACGGACTTACCAGGTCCGTCCACTGGGTTACGAATAAACGCCTTACGAATAGACGCCTTACTCAATCGAAATCTTTCTCAAGAGTTTAAAGTCGCTGAGCATTTTTCCCGTGCCCAGCACCACGCTGGCCAGCGGATCGTCAGCAATCGAAACCGGCAATCCGGTTTCTTCGCGGATGCGCTTGTCCAGGTTCTTCAGCAGTGCGCCGCCACCAGTCAACACAATGCCCCGATCGCTGATGTCCGCGCTCAACTCCGGCGGTGTGCGCTCCAGTGCCACGCGAATCGCATTCATGATGGTGCTGATGCACTCGCTCAATGCTTCGCGAATCTCGCTGTCGTCAATGGTAATGGTCTTCGGCACGCCTTCAATCAGGTTGCGCCCCTTGATTTCCATGGTGAGCGGTTTATCCAGGGGATACGCCGAGCCAATTTCAATCTTGATGGTTTCCGCAGTGCGCTCGCCGATGAGCAAATTATATTTGCGCTTGAGGTAATTCATGATGGCTTCATCCATCTGGTTACCTGCCATGCGCACGGAGCGTGAATAAACGATGCCGCTGAGAGAGATTACGGCGATGTCCGTGGTGCCGCCGCCGATATCCACCACCATGTTTCCGCTTGGCTCAGTGATGGGAAGTCCGGCGCCGATTGCCGCTACCATCGCCTGCTCTACCAGGTGGACCTCGCTGGCCTTGGCGCGATAGGCGGAATCCATTACGGCGCGCTTTTCCACCTGCGTGATTTCAGAGGGCACGCCGATCACAATTCGCGGATGCACCAGCATCTTGCGGTTATGCGCCTTCTGGATGAAATAGTTCAGCATTTTTTCCGTGACCTTGAAGTCGGCAATCACGCCGTCTTTCATGGGCTTAATGGCCACGATGTTTCCCGGAGTGCGGCCCAGCATCTCTTTTGCTTCCTTGCCCACGGCCTCCACTTCACCGGTGTTCTTGTTGATCGCCACTATCGAAGGCTCGTTGACCACAATGCCCTTGCCTTTGGCGTAAACCAGCGTGTTGGCGGTCCCCAGATCGATCGCCAGATCGCTGGAAAACATGCTGAAGAGCGAGCGTAAATTGTGAATGCGCGAATTCTCTGACTTGAAACCGTTTTTCGACATACCAGGCATACCAGGTTCTTTCTTCTATTAAATAACTTCTGTCACGACCGAAAAAGCTTTAGACGGCGCACCAATCCCGTCCCGACCTCTTCCGCTTCTCGTGCACAAACTTTTCTGGGGACCTCTAACTGTGATACAGAAACCAAAATTGGGCAATAAGCGATTCTACTGTATAGTGATGGGCCTCGTTACTGTATTCACCCCGCCCTTGGCGTCCTGTGCCGTAATCGTTATCACGTTTTCCCCTGTAGGGAGAGGGTTGGTGAAATGGCGAAACGCGCCATCATTCGCTACCACCGCCTCCTGCCCATTCACCATTACCCGCGCATTGGGCTCGGTGTGTCCCTTCACTTCAATCACGTGCCCCATTTGTACAAAATCTCCCACTTCAAGCGCCAGAGACCCGGTACCTTTGGGCACAATCGTGAACCGGTAAATCTCGCTTTCAATTGACTCTTTCCCGTCCTGCCCAATCGACCGCACCTGCCAATAATAAGGAATGCCTTCCTGTAAATTGGTGACCAAGACCTGCGTTGCCGCCTTTTTGTCATCCACTCCGGGCCCGGAAAAAGATGGGTTGCGGTTGATCTTGATGTGGTATTCCTTCACGTTATCCACGGGAGCCCAGGAGAACGCCACGCCTTTCGTCGCTTGGTCCACAAAAACATTCTGCAACGGGGCCGGTGAGATCAAAGTGGGCGGCTGAAGCTCCTTGGACTTGGTCATGCCCTTGGAATTGCTGGTGAAAGACGCTTTGGTATAACTCTCCAAAGGTAT
>DASXJO010000195.1:0-4552 GCA_036497385.1 Candidatus Angelobacter sp.
ACGGGCTTCATGCCAAGGTTCTCCACGGCAGAAGCGTAAGCCACACTCACGTCAATGCAGTTGGCATTGCTGAGTTCCAGCGTTTCTCGCGGCAGGCGAATGCGTTCGGTTTCATTGGGATAATTTCCAAAGGTATAAATGCTGCTTACATAGCTGATACCGGAGCGGCGCATGGCGGTAAAAATTGCTGCTGCCTGGGCCCGCACCTGTTGTGTCAAATCCACTCCGGGAACAAGGTTGTACCCGCGCATCCGTCCCCCAGGAACCAGGCGTTCTGCGCGCGCAACCAGCTGCAGGACTTTATCGTCATGCGGGGTAACCCAGCGGGCCAGCAGCTGCGCATTGGCAAACTTTCTTCCCCAGAAAAAATCCGAAGCGCTATGGATAAACACCGGGCGCTGCTGCGCGAATGTGTGTCCCGTTAAAGGATCTTGAACTTCCACCACCAGCGTGGCGGGATGAATTTCGCCATTGTCATAGGCCTTGGCCAGCAATTCAGGATCAAGGCTGAAGGTCCTGACTTCATGTGGGCCGATGACGGCAGTCTGGCGCAACTCCGCGCTCCAGCCTCGGACTTCAGAAGAAATAATCTGCAGGACGGCTTTGTCCGATGTGTTGGCAATGCTCAGAACCGCGACGGGCCAGTAGTCGGCGGCATGTGCGGCAGCAAGCGCCGGGAATATTTCGCCACGCCCAGGCATATTGAGCTGATATTGCATTTGCAGTGGAGAGGCCGGACCGGTACTCACTTGCATCTTTGCCGGCAGAGGCGGATCGGGAAGAGGCTTCAGCGCGAGCTTGGTGACGAATGTCCAGGTCCAAGCCAAGGCTCCGCCGAGTCCAATCGTGGTAAATAAAAATACCCACGCCAGCACACGCGCAACTTTTCCAGGTTGTCTGGACTTCACCATCTTAATAATTGGGTGACGAAGAGAGCTGACGGGTTGCAATATTTTCCCAACCTCATGAGGCAATACCTTAAGCAGTTGTAAGGCTGGCAACGGGCCTTTTGTGGCCATGTCCTCTGGCGGTTGCTTTCATCACAAAGAGTTCACTGCGTTCTTTGGGCGATCGTCAGCACGCGGCCGCTGGGACCTGGTTGTCAACAAAGGCCACAGCCTCTTCAATAATTTCCTGCACTAGCTCCCGCGACGAGGCTTCCACATAGATACGCATTAGCGGCTCCGTCCCGGAAGACCGCAGCAACACCCATGCATCCGCGCCTTTATCTTGGATAGGCGCGTCAAGAAAGAACTTGATGCCGTCCAGGTTTTCCTTGCGAAGGACTTTGTAGCGGCCCAGTGTAGTCGTTTCTCCACTGCCGGCGCGGGAGATAGCAGTATCTTTAACTTCGTTGGGGATACGCAAATCGCGCCGGGCATAATAATGTGGACCGTACTCAGATTGCAGCGCGGCCACCAACTGGCCCAGGCTCTTGCCTTCATCGGCCATCACGTTTGCAAGAAGAAGGGCATTGAGCAAGCCGTCGCGTTCCGGCAAATGGCGCTGGAAACCGATTCCGCCGGACTCTTCACCGCCAATCACAATCTGCCTTTCCAGCATAAGGTCACAAATATATTTGAAGCCGATGCCGCATTCCAGCAGCGTGCGTCCATGCTTCGCCGCAATGCGATCAAGCATGCGCGTGGTGTTGAAGGCGCGCGCCACATCGCCCGGCCAATCCTTGTGCCGCGTCACCACCCATTGCAGCAGGATAGAAAAGATTTTGTGTGAATCCACAAAACTTCCATCTTCGGCTGCCGCACCGATGCGGTCCGCATCGCCATCAGTAATGAATGCCGCGTGGCACTTTTCTTTGACAACAATCTCCTGGGCAGCGCGCACATGCGGCTCAATTGGCTCAGGGTTGATTCCGGGGAAAAGCGGATTGACCTCACTGCGAATCTGCACATGCTGGATGCCGCGCTTCTGGAAGATTTCCGCAAGCACGTTGCGCCCCGCACCATACATACAATCGATGGCAAATTTGAAATTGGCTTTGGCTATCTTGTCCAGATCGGCGAATTTGCAGATGGCTTCGACGTACGGCGTCTTGAAATCCGCTTCTTCAACTTTGGCGGCTTTGCCCTTCGGCATGGCCCCTTCGTGAACGTATCCTTCGATCTGCTTGATAATTGCCGGCGTTGCAGACCCGCCATAAGTGGCCTTAAACTTTACGCCATTCCAATCCCACGGATTGTGGCTTGAGGTGATCATCACGCCCCCAGCAGTTTTCAGGCTTCGGACGGCATAGGACAGGGCCGGCGTGGGCGTGTAGTCGTCTGAAAGCTGGATGGGAATTCCCGCTGCAGCCAGGGTTTCGGCGGCGGCTTGTGCAAATCGGCGTGAGCCAAAGCGCGTGTCATAGCCGATGACGAGGCCACGGCTGGGATCTTCATTCTTTAAAACGTAAGCGGCAATAGCTCCGGCAACGCGCCGGACATTTCCAAATGTGTAGTCTTCGGCAATAACGCCGCGCCAGCCATCGGTGCCAAACTTTATCTCATTCATCTCTGTCGCTTTGCTCCAAACTTGAGGCGGTAGCAGGCGTTTGAGCCTGCTGACGAAACCTGAGCAGAGCGAAGGACCTGCTTTGCGCCTGTTCGCCCCTTCAGGTACTAGCAATTTCGAACCACTCTGTACGCTCGCCGTGCCCGCGGCGCGCACCTAGATCAACTCAGTCAATTTCTTGTCACTCAAGTATTTCACAATTTTGCCGACGTCCTGGGAATACTCGCGGGTGGTCACCAGAATCGCGTCGTCCGTTTCCACCACAACAAGATTGTGGACGCCCACGGTGGCGACAAATTTATCTGGCGCATAAACATAATTACCTGTGGCATTCAGCGCAAAGGAATTGTTGCTGTGCAGCACGTTCGCATCGCCCTCTTTCTGGAGCGCGGCATGGTGCTCGTACAAAGCCGCCCACGATCCCAGATCGTTCCATCCAAAATCCGCGCGCAGACAGAAAAGCTTGGACGAGTGCTCCCCCTTGGCTGAACGCGGTTCCAGAACAGCGTAGTCAATGCTGATGTTTTCGCACTTGGGATAAAGCTGCGCAAATGTCTTATCGAAATCTTGGGTTCCCCAAGCGGCTGCGATCTGCTCCAGGTAGGGCGTGGTTTCCGATAGATGCTCGCGCAATGCCCGGGTGAGCGTGCGGGCGCTCCAAACAAAGATGCCGCTGTTCCAGTAATAATTTCCGGCGGTCATAAACTCTTCTGCGCGCTGCTGGTTTGGCTTTTCTGTAAAGCGCTTCACCCGGAACAGCTCTGACTCGAGTTTTTCTCCGGTTTCAATGTAGCCGTAACCGGTTTCCGCGCGGGCAGGCTGGACACCCATGACTACAATGTGGTCTTCGCGAGCGGCAATTTCAATGGCGCGTTGCAGGACTTTGCGAAACTTTTTCTCGTCGGCTATGACGTGATCTGCGGGAAACATGCCGATAATGGCGTCAGGGGCGATTCTTTCCAGCAGAAACGCCGCCAAACCGATTGCAGGCGCCGTATTGCGGGCCTCAGGCTCCGTCACAACCTGGCGTGGAGGAATTTCCGGCAGCTGGCGCTGAATTTCTTCCGCCAGGAATTCATTGGTAATGACCCAGAAATCTTTCTCACTGCCCAGTGGAAGCAGGCGCTCCATGGTCTTTTGGATCATGGTCTGTTTGCCGTCGAGCGCCAGCACCTGCTTGGCCTGCTTGCGACGGCTGCGCGGCCAGAAGCGTGTTCCGCTGCCGCCGGCAAGAATCACGGGATAAAACGGCTGTTTATTCACAAGCACCCACCGGGCTGATGCCCACGTTTCTTAGTTGTCTTTCCCACTCGCGTTAGGTTTCCCGGTAAACCCACGCTCAACGCTGCAGCGTTGAGAAACTCTTTTCTAATAATACAGTCGCCGGTTGTTCAACTTTTTCCGCTGGCAGCGACGAACAAAGAAATTCCAGTTCCCACTGCGGTTTCAACAAGAACTTCTCCACATTAGCCGGGATTACCACCGTCTCTCCGCTGGTAAAAGTTACCGGGGCCGCGCCGTCGCTTTCGATCACGCCACATCCACGCGTCGCCACCAGACACCACACGCTGCTCTTGGCGTGCCGCGGCCGCCGAAACTCCCATGGTCGTTTCATCTTGAAATGATCGACGATGAAGCATGGCGAGGTGACAAGATTGATCTGCTCTTTCCCATGCTCGATTTGCGGCTGGCCGGCAACTGCCTTTCCTGCGTGTGTCTGCTCCTTGGTGACGCGCAAGCCATCTTCAATATGCAGCTCGCGGGGACGGCCATAATCATAAAGCCGGTAGGTAGTGTCAGAGTTTTGTTGCGTTTCCACGATGACCGCACCCCCGCCGATAGCATGGACAGTGCCCGCATCAACGTAAATCATGTCGCCTTCATGAATATCAATCCAGTTCAGCAAATGCTCGAGGCGGTTTTCGCGGATCGCGGTTTCCACGTCGGCTTTGCTGGTTCCCGGCTTCAATCCCAGCCCGATCTGGGCTCCGGGGTCGGCCCGCAGGACATACCAGCATTCCGTTTTGCCGCAAGCCTGGCC
>DASXJO010000196.1:0-5164 GCA_036497385.1 Candidatus Angelobacter sp.
CTTGGCTACTTCCGGAGTGGGTACTTTCCCCAACAGCACGTTCTTAAACGCAACGTCCTTGCCGTAAACGGCGGTCGTGGAATCGGCATCTTGCTGGATGACGGCGCCCTCCAGAGTTAGTCCGGCAAATGCGCCTTTGGACCGCGAATAAGTCAGCATCTGCGTATCAAGTTTCCAGTCCGTTCCAGCGGACGCATGGCGTCCAACCGGGCCGGCTGCTGCCGATCCTTCACCGCTTACCTGGAACTTGCTGGAAAGCAGTTGTTGCATTCCCTTGTCATTCATGATGAGCATGATCAGGTCAACGCCTTCAACGCCGATTTGCAATCCCCAGCTTCCGCCGCCAACTGAGATGAATGCCGGCGCACTCCAGCCGTCAGCTGTGCGGCACGTGGCCACACCGCGGCCATGCTTCCCGCCAAAAACAAATCCGCCCTTTACCAGATGAGGCACAATGGCAATGCATTTGGCTTTGCCCAGAACTTCTTCAGGAATCCCCTTATCCGGGGCATTGGCGATCTGAGTTAAAACTTCAGACGACTTCTGCAACCGATCGGCTGAATCTTCTTTCGCGGTTCCGGCCCAGCTAAATGTCGCCAGGCTTATTACAGATACAAACGCTACAAACTTCTTCATAGACCTCCTTGGTCCTTTTTGGTTCAAAAGTAAAACTGTTAATGGGTGGGTGCGCGCAGGGCAGGTTGTTCTCACGCTCTTGGGTTAAGCAATTGCTTTTCCGGGTTCAGCCTGATTGTTTTCGTCAATTTGACGACGTACGTCGGAACGCGAAGTTCATAGCTGCCAAAATTGTTCCCAAAATGAGTAATAGAGGCATCACGCCGGGGCCGAAACTTGCGGCCAGTCCGACCATCCAAAGCAGAACGGCTAACGTGAAAATTGTCCAGAACACGGCACTCCTCCCCAATGGGTGTCGCCTTAAAAACCTGCAGTTCGGTTACGGTTATATGGCCCTGAAAGACCTTGCCGGTCATGGGCTTCGATTGGACACGATCAGTAAGTCTGCGATCTTGCCTACTCTTCTGATCCAAATCAGGCTCGGAAGGTTGTTTGCACCTTAGTCCTAATGAGCCATTTTGTGCTGGTGATCGGCTGGATTGTTAGCGTCTCTAATCTGAAAAGACGTTTCCGGCATCGGGAGGATTTTCGACTACAAAGAAGCAGAGCCTGTAAACCTCTGTCCTGCAATGACTTACGCTTAACAAAAAATTGGTGCTACAGGCAAATGTGATGGCCGTCACATTCGGTAAATCCTACGCCCGCCTACTATCGCTTACAGAAAGCAAGACCTAAAGGCGTAAACCATGAAAAATAATTTTGATGTAAACACGACCCCAGTGATCGCAATTTGGGAAACCACTCAGTCCTGCGACGTACCTTGCCTGGATTATGGTGACTGGGTCCAGCCGGAAACGGATCCGCTGGAACTCAGCACTGAAGAAGCACGAAAACTGATGGATGAAGTGGCCGAGCTATGTCCACCGATGTTCGTAATGACGGGCGCGGATTCCCTGAAGCGCGCAGATATTTACGAACTGGTGCGGTATGCAGCAATGCGAGGCTTGCATCCTTTTTTAGCGGTTTCTGCAACTCCGCTCTTGACGCCTGATGCCCTTGCCGAACTGAAGCATGCCGGCCTGTCACGTTTGATCCTGAGCCTGGACGCGGCGACCCCAGAGCTGCACGACCTAGTATGCGGCGTGCATGGTTCTTTTGCTCGCACCCTGGATGCCATTCAATGGGCGGAACACTGGAAGCTCCCTTACCAGATCACCACTCATCTCTCCGAACGCAACCTGCACGAACTGGAGAACCTGGCGGCATTACTGAAGACGATGAGAATAAAGCAATGGAACGTCTCTTTTCCTGTTGCGTCAAGGCCAGACGAATTCGAAGAGATGCCTTCCGCCGGGCAATTTGAAGGGGCGTTTGCGCGTCTCTACACTCTGGCACAAAAGGTCCCTTTCAAGATCAAGACATCTGAAGCCCCGCACTATCGCAGATACGTCTTGCAGCAGCAGGTAAGGGAAAGGGCAGTGGCGGGGCAGCGCTTTCAGCAGGGAATTCCCGGCATCATGCCTGTGAATGAAGATCGTGGAATGCTCTTTATCTCTCACACTGGCGAAGTTTATCCCTGCGCTGGGCTTCGCGTTTCGGCGGGAAACGTCCGGGTGTTCAATCTGGCAGAGCTTTACCGCAGTTCACAGGTATTCACATTGCTTCGGGACCATGCCAACCTGACCGGCAAATGCGGAGAGTGTGCCTTTAAGGGCGTCTGCGGAGGATCACGCGCTCGCGCTTACGCCATCCAGGGAGATATGTTCACTGAAGACCCGTCATGTATTTACCGTCCCACAGCTCTGGCGAGGGTACGCAATAGCGTTGTGCAGACCTTGCCTCCTGAAAAAGTGGCAGTCGAGGAACCGTAAGGAAATTAAATAAGGAGCGGGGAGCCGGCGGTTACCGTGCTCCCCTAGGATGAACCGTTTGCTGGAATTGGTCTCTATGGAATAAGACACGTTGGCCATAAAGCCGGAACAACTTTTTAACGTTTTTGAATGAAGCATGCTCCAGCAAATCTCAAAGCAGCACGATGCTGATTCCCTTGTTGGCCTTGCCCAGATCTGAATCCCGCTTCCACTCCGGATAGCGTTTGAGAAGCTCCCAGGTTTTTTCGTCGGAAATGCGCCAGTCTTCTCCCGCGATGAACGACCGCACGCTGCCTGCGCCCGTTAGGCGTTGCAGTTCTTTCTGCAGTTCAATTCGCAGCGAGCCGCCGACTCCGCTGGAACCATAGCCGTGAATCAGCTTGACGGCGGCATATCCCTGCTGCCGGGCGACTTGCAGTTCACGCTGCATGCGCAAACGCGCTTCTTCCACCTTCGGCAGGCCGTCTTCCAGGTCGATGATCTTGATGGGCACAGGCTTTCGCGACATGGGAGTTAGTGTAGAGCGAAACCCATGCTGCCGAAATCATTTATGATCGAAGATTGTCATGAGCATGAAACAGATTGCTGATTGGGCCTTGAATACCGTTACGCAACGCGGCGCGGGTTACGCCGACGTTCGCATTGTCGATCACCGCCAGCGCTCGCTGGCCACCAAGAATGGCAAGGTGGGCCATGCCGCCAGTGCGGAGACGCTCGGCATTGGTATTCGCGTCCTGGTGAACGATGCGTGGGGGTTTGCTTCCACGGACGACCTCAGCCGGGAAGCCGTGGACAAAACAGCGGCGCATGCGGTGGAGATTGCCAAGGCATCCAGTCGGGTAAAAGAGGAACCCGTGCGGCTGGCGCCGGAACCTGCGGTAAAGATCGAATGGTCTAGTCCCTACAAGATCGATCCTTTCACTACCTCGCTCGACCAGAACCTTGATTTGCTCACGCGCATTGACGCGGAGTTGCTCGCCGTTAAGGGCGTAACGCTGGCCGAGAGCAGCATGCAGCTGGGCCGCTATGAGCAATGGTTCTACAACACTGATGGCTCAGACATCCACCAGACGCGCGTGATTACCGGCGCGGGCTTTTCCGCGTTGGCCTTTCAGGGTACGGAGATCATGAAGCGCTCGTATCCAAATTCTTTTGGCGGGCAGCATCAGAACCGGGGATATGAGTTGATTGACGAATTGAAGTTGCTGGAGAATGCTCGCCGAATCGGCGAAGAAGCGGTGGCGCTGCACAAGGCGGAGCGTTGTCCTGAAGGGCGTATGAATCTGGTGCTTGACTCTTCGCAGCTTGGCTTGCAGATTCATGAGTCGATAGGGCATCCGATTGAACTGGATCGCGTGCTGGGTTATGAAGCGAACTTTGCCGGAACGTCGTTCCTTACACTGGAAAAACTGCGCACACTGCGTTACGGCAGCGATCTGGTGAATGTGGTCGCCGACGCAACAGAACAACATGGTCCTGGCCTTGGCACATTTGCCTATGACGATGAAGGCGTTCAGGCGCAGTGCACGCCGATTATCACCAAAGGCCTCTTCACCGGATATATCTCTTCCCGCGAGACAGCCCACACCATCGGCGAGACACGATCAAACGGCACCATGCGCGCTGAAGGCTGGAACCGGATTCCACTCGTCCGCATGACCAACATCAGCATTCTTCCCGGAGAAAAGCCATTGACGTTCGACCAGCTTATTGCCGGCACAGATGACGGCATCTTTATGCAGACCAACCGATCATGGTCGATTGATGACAAGCGCTATAACTTTCAGTTTGGCTGTGAGATTGGCTGGGAGATCAAAGGCGGCAAGCTGGGACGCATGTTCAAGAACCCTTCGTATTCAGGGATTACCACGGAATTCTGGAATTCGATGGACGCGATCTGCTCGCGTGATCAATGGACGCTTTGGGGCACGCCGAATTGCGGCAAAGGCCAGCCCATGCAAACGATGGGCACGGGGCATGGAGCGTCACCGGCAAGATTTAAGAATGTGAAGATCGGTACTGCGTATAAGGGGAATTAGCCGGGAAGCAAATAGCACTCAGCACTCAGCATTCAGTCCTTAAACGGTATGAAAAGATGAAAAGCTTCCGTGATTTGAAAGTTTGGGAGAAGGCACCTTTGCTTGCTCTAGCTGCTTATGATGCAACGGCCAATTTCCCTAAGCAGGAAATGTTTGGCTTGGTTTCGCAGATTCGGCGATGTGCCTCATCTATACCGGCCAACATTGCTGAAGGATGCGGCAGGCGAGGCAACGGCGAGTTCCATCGCTTTCTGCAAATCGCGATGGGCTCGGCGAGTGAACTCGAATACCATTTGCTTCTTTCGCGTGATCTCAAATTTCTTCATGCGGACCTGCATACTTCCTTAAATAGCAGCGTGGAAGAGGTAAAACGCATGCTTTCTTCCCTGATCCGCAAGGTTGACGAAGAAAGAAGTAAGCTCAGGGACTGAATGCTGAATGCTGAATGCTGAGTGCTGATTGCTGAGTGCCGGAGACCGAATGCTAACCCAATCCCACGCCGAACAAATCTTCGAGAAGGTCAAGAAATTCTCGTCTGTCGACGAGATTGAAGTTCTTTTCTCTTCAACTGACTTCTCGCTTACGCGGTTTGCCAACAACACCATCCACCAGAATGTGGCGGAGGTGAACGAGTCGGCGTCAATCCGTGTGGCGTTTGATGGCAAGACCGCCCGCGCC
>DASXJO010000197.1:0-5078 GCA_036497385.1 Candidatus Angelobacter sp.
GCTACGCCCCAGCGGGCTTTGCCGTGGTTTTCGCCGGAATTCGATGCGGTCTCGTCGGATTTCGCATTGATGCTTTCCAGCGTTACCGGAAGGTTAAGGCTCTTGCCATCACGCATTACCTGCATCGTCACTTTGTTTCCCGGACGCTGTCCGCTGATCGCAGCCTGAAGCTGGCCGGCATTTTCCATTTTCTTGCCGTTCAGTTCAGTGATCACGTCGCCCACTTTCAAGCCTGCTTTTGCGCCGGGCGAGTCAGGTTCAACCTGGCTGACCAGTGCTCCGCTGGCGTTATCCAGATGGAAGAAGCTCGCGTTTTCCGGAGTTACGTCATTGATGCCAACCCCGATTCGCGCATGCTCAATCTTGCCATCCTTGAGCAGCGTGTCAATGACGGGACGGGCGATCTGGGTTGGAATCGCAAATCCCATGCCGGCAAAGCTGCCAGAAGGAGAAATCAGGAACGTGTTGATGCCAATCACTTCACCATGTGCATTCACCAGCGGGCCCCCGGAATTGCCGGGATTGATGGCTGCGTCCGTCTGGATGAATTCGCCTGGTTTGCGAGCATCATCACTGTAAGGGTTAGGACGGTTCAGCGCGCTCACAATGCCGCGAGTCACAGTGAAACGGAAATTAAACGGGTTGCCGAAGGCCAGAACGGTCTGGCCTGGCTTGAGTGCGGTTGAGTCGCCCCAGGGCAAGCTCGGGAAACCGCTGCCGCTCACTTTAATCAACGCTAGGTCCGTCATGGGATCGGCGCCAATCAGTTTTGCCGGCAGTACGCGGCGGTCATTCAGCGTGACGTGGATGTCCGTTGCGCCGTCGATAACGTGATTGTTGGTCACAATGTAGCCATCGGGCGAAATGATAATTCCGCTACCCAGTCCATGTTCAACGCGGGGGCCTTGACCCTGCCGTCCTTGCGGACCCTGCTGTCCAAAGCCAAACGGCCCAAAGAACCGCTGGATTTCGTCCTGGTCCTGGCCAGAGAGCTGCTGTTGCTTTGCTCGCGAAGTCACGGTCACGTTTACCACTGCGGGCGTCACGTGCGCCGCAAGCGTTTCCATGGCGTGATCAAGCGCGGAAATTGCGCTAACGCTGTTGTCGTCCAGGGCCGCGGCTGCCGACGCAACGCTTGCAGCGTTTGCAGGCGCGGGTTTAAGAAATTCATAACCTCCAAAGCCGGCTGTAAGAGCTAGCATCAGCACTGCTGCCAGCGTCTTGCCTTTCAGGAGAGACTTCCATTGCTGTATTGGCGTTTTCATTTGTTACTTTTCTCCATGTAATTTGATTTCGGATAATTTTTGTAAAAGCGATCTTTACAACTAGTTATTTAGTTCCTAAAAGCCAGAGTTTAACTTTCGGCCTCTGGTGTTGTTGAAAAATTTTCTCTAGATCTTTCGGGGTTTTTGTACTGGCTTGGATTGCGGCTGCAAGCTCACCTGCCACATGTGTACCTGCCAGCTCTGCTGTGCTCCAGAAGCGGTGCGCTCCGTGACTACAAAAAACATCTCTTCACGTACTGTTACGTATTGCTCCGGCACAGGGGCTTGATTCTTCGCCATCACGAGGAGCGGTTGGACCTTCTTCTGGCGAGTGGTCCGGCGCGCATGACCAACATTGCTCCCAGGCGTGAGCGTCGCTTCAGCTTTTGTTGGCGAGATCGTGTCACTATCGGTCTTCAAGTTTGCCGGTACCATGTGGACGGCTGATGTATCGCCGCGCCTGTTGGCCACAGCAGTTGGAGCAATCTTGATTTTCTGTTGTCCACTCAGCTGAGCCTTCGTCGTAGGAGCATCATCGGCGAACCCAACCAGTTCTGGCGTGAATGAAGCTGGAACGGCGCAAAGCAGCGCAACAACCATCACGACCGGTACCGCAGGCTTCCACAATTGCGTGGCCTGCGGGCGATCAGGATCCAAAATTCTGGTAACCCGCTCCGTCAATTGCCGGACCCGGCCCACAGCAGCCTGCGCCAGCGCAATTTGCCGCCGCAGAAAACTTCTTTCGGCCACATGCGCCAGGCATTCGGCATAGTCTGCTGGTGTGCCGGAATGCACCAGAACGGCGTCGTCGCAAGCCATTTCACGGTCGAGCGAAAGCCTGCGTTCAATCCACCACACGCTCGGCAGGAAAAACAACAATGCTTTCAAAATCTTTTGTGCCAGGTTTGTCCAATCGTCGCGGCGGCTCAGGTGCGCCAACTCATGCAGCAGAATGTATTTCAACTCTTCCGCCGGAGTGCTTTCCAGCATCCACGCGGGCAGAATCACGGCAGGGCTGTAAAAACCGATGGCTGTTGGCACTTCCAGTTGATTTGAAACAAGCACTGAGACCGGACGCGACTCCTGGGCGTCTTCAATCAACCAGCGTATATCCGCAGGGAGCGATTCCATCTCCACCGGCACTGCATGCAAACGCAACCGGCGCAGCTGGAATGTGGCAAGAAGTACCCGCGCCAAACCTGCTAAAGCAATTGCCGCCCACCCAAAGAACAGGTACAAGGCAAACGAAGCTGAAACCGTGAACACCGCGGGCGTGTCACTTGGCGCCGCGGATCTATGCTCAAGATAAAAACTCAAGACCGGCAACAAGGCGGTCGCCAGCAAAGTTGAGAACCAAACCACAAAGTTGGTCCGTGAATCTCTTTTAGGGAATAGCTGCAGTAACAGCCAAACGGCAGCGGCCAGCAGGGTTCCGCCGACCGCGCTAAACAACAAACGCTGTGAAACCGCCGTCGCCATGCCATTGAAATCCATCATCATGGCTTGCTCCTATGCTCTTGCAGCAGCTGGCCCAGACGCTTGAGTTCCTCTGCATTAATGCTTTTGTCCTCAAGAATGTTCAGCACCAGCAGCTCGTGGGAATCTTTAAAGAACCGCCCGACCAGATTTTTGATTTCAAACCGCGTGGCTTCCTGCTTGCCAACCAAAGGCGCGTACACATGAGCACGCCCCTCTTTCACATGCTGCACATAGCCCTTTTTTTCCAGAATGCGGATCGTGGTGAGCACGGAGTTATAGGCCAATGGCAGGTTGCTGGGCAGTGACTCCATAACCTGATGCACCGTCGCCGGGCCAATTTGCCACAGCACTTCCATGAGCCGAAGCTCAGCTTCTGTTAAAGTTGGCGATTTCTTCGGCGGCACTCGCTCTTTTACTCCCCTAAAAGATTTCCTGGCTATTTATATAGACGCAACTCAAGGGAAATAGTAACTAATTCTTTAGTTATTTTGGAAGAAATTTTGATTGTTGGCTTATGTTATTGATTTAACTATAGTTATCTACTGACTTTCTCGAAGCGCCCACGGTGCTCTTCCACCAGCTTCCGGAGCTGAACCTGCAGGGTATTCACGGTATCAAAGAGGGCTTGAATCCCATTCGTCTGCCAGCTTACGTCTTGGCCATCAATATCGGTGCATAGATCTTTCAGCATCTGGTTTGACCGGCGCAAGCGCTCAGCAGCTATAAAAGATAAGACGTTGGCGGGGTCCTTTTTTGATTCCACAGCGCTGAGCAATTCGCTGACTGTCCATGCCGTCAGACGGGCATTATCGAGCACATGGCGAAACTCCTGCAAATGCAGCAGCTCTGGAGCGGCTCCAGCTTTCAAAGCTAGGTCTATCTCTCTCAATTCGCTCGAGATTTCCTTCAAGCGACTCGAAAATGCTCCCGGAAGGGTAGCCATCATAACTGACACCTCGTTACCCGATACGTTATCCCAAGTACACGCCTTGAACGCATTAAAAAACGCTCAGGAAGCCTCACCGTGGTTACTAATGTAATTTGAAGCCGAAAGCCCGCAGGGACCGTCTATCGGGGCCACTTCTCTGCCCTGCTCCGATTTGTTGTACCGTATTAACTGACGGGAGAAACCACTGGATGCAAAAGAGCGAGTTACCTGAGCCCTGGTTGCGCGGCAGTCTGAATGAAGTACCGGCCGTGCAGCGGGCCGTGCTGCATGCGCTGGAACTGGCGCGGGAAGACCTGGAACGCTGGTGCGATGGTCTGAGCGATGAAGAATTGCACGCCCGTCCAGGTGGAATTGCGCCGGTGGCATTTCATCTTCGCCACATTGCGCGCAGCATTGATCGATTGCTTACCTACGCGGAAGGCAATCAGCTTTCCGCCGAGCAGGTTTCTGTGATGAAAGGCGAAATGGAGCCTCGCGGTAGCCGCAACGAACTCATGGCAGAATTGATGGTCGCGATCGCCAAGAGCGGCAAACGCATTCGCGCCTTCTCAGAACAGCAGATGCAGGAAGAGCGTCACGTCGGCAAAAAGCAGTTGCCTACCTCCGTAGGAGGATTACTGGTCCACGTGGCTGACCATACACAGAGGCACGTGGGCCAGGCGATCACCACGGCAAAAATCGTGGTCGCCCAAAGATAGGTCGCACCCATAAGAGTGAATGCAGCACTGAACCAGGATCACCATGGCAACAGATAAAGAAAACGTGGGTAAGGATCAGGGATGTGTCGACCCGGTTCGGCGCATCATGTCTGCAGCCCGCTTTGCCGCAGAGAAGCATGCCCACCAGAAACGTAAAGGTGAAAATGGCGAGCCTTATTTCAATCATCTGCTGGAAGTAGCTGAGTTAATCGCAGCCAGCAGCCCTCAGCTTGATGTCGAGTTAGTAATGGCGGCTTTCCTGCATGACACCGTGGAAGACACCGGCGTCACGTTGCAGGAACTGGAGCAGCGCTTTGGCAAAAACGTTGCCGATCTGGTGGCGGAAGTCACGGACGATAAATCGCTGCCGAAAGAAATCAGGAAGCAGTTACAAGTAGAGCATACGCCCGAAAAATCATCGCGCGCGCAAACCCTTAAATTGGCCGATAAGATTTCAAATCTCCGCGCCATCATCTCAAGCCCGCCCATGGGTTGGAGCCGCGAGAGGAAGCAGCAATACTTTGAATGGGCCAGACAAGTGGTGTCCGGCATCGCCTCTCCCAATGGATTTTTGAAGTCGGAATTTGATAACGCGTATCGGTCGATTTCCAAACTCGAGTGAATCGTAGCCATCTTTCGCGCGTGTAGCTGCATCGCGCAAAAAATCACTGCATTGAAGAAATCCAG
>DASXJO010000198.1:0-2796 GCA_036497385.1 Candidatus Angelobacter sp.
GAGCGTCTCTTTGAAAAGGACGCCACTGACGTGCAGCTTGACCTTCGAATCTTTGAACCAGTCGAGCTTGTGCACGATCGACTTCATCGCTTTGCGTGTGCTCGCGATCGGCGTCATCCGGTCCACGGAAATTTGCAGTTCATCGAGGCCCGCGCTTTCAAGGTCCGCGAGGAGCTGGCGGTTCAGGAGAAACCCGTTTGTGGACATGCTAACTTTGCAAAAACCGAGGGATTTTGCGTAACGCACTACCTCCACAATGTCCGGATGCTTGAGCGGTTCGCCCCCCTGAAGACCGAGGCGCATGACGCCGAGCTTCCGAATGTGGTCCATCCACCTCTTGAGATCGGCCAGGGCCGGATGCGGAATCGAGTTGTTAAACTCGTTGCAATAATGGCAATCCAGGTTGCACTGTTCGGTCACGTACAGGTGCGCAGCCCACGGTTTGGTGTCAAAAACGCGAGGGGCCTGCCGGAGATCGAGCATTCGTTCCCCTATCACAGTCATAGACGCGGTGTCAAGCAACTACGCTGGTTCCGAATCCTGCTGGAAGCGATCGGCGCGGAGAAGGAGAAGGCGCGTCGAATCTAGCGCGGTCCACTCTGACTCCGGAGAGCCCACAGTGCCCAGGCCGCGCGTGCCAGCTGAATGGCAGCCGTGACGGCCTCCCACCAGGCGATGAGTTTGAAGGCTCCGGTCACAGTCCCGAGGATAAGTCCGAGCGCGAGAATCCAGACGTAAATATTCCGCCTGCCGCCTACGAGACGGAAGATACGATCGAAACTTGCCAGCTCGGTGATCGATTTTCCGTAGTAGCGAACAATGCTTGCACGCGCTAGTGCGTTCGTTATCTCCGCGCCAATAAGGAGAGCGAGATAAGAGAAGGCGTCGGGTAATTTTCCGGAAACGCTCAGGTGCCAGGCGAGCGCGAGCCACCATGAATTCTCGAACAAGGCATCAAAAAGATGTTCGAGCTTGCCGGCCTTTGACGTCTCGAGTTTTAGGCGCGCTAGCTTCCCATCAAGTCCGTCAAGGACACCGACAATTAGAGCAAGGCCCAATCCCCACGCCAGCTGACCGGTTACCAGAAGAATAGTGACTGTCCAGGCAACAACATTGCAAAACAGGGTCAACTGGTTGGGTGTGATCGGCGTTTTACAGAGATGAGAGACAAGAAAGGTCTCAATCGGAGCATGAACCCATGCTGGAATGTCGGGCGGGCCCTTTTGTATTGAATCCAACAGAACGCGCTCTGCCAGCTTTCTATTCGAAAGCGATGGCACAGGAAACCAAAATTGCCTGAGTTTTCGACACATCGAGACGTAGTACAAGGGTTGAGCGGAGACATCCATCGCGGGCAGCGAATGGTCCTCTAAACCGCTGCGCAAAACATGCTCGAAGGAACCGCTTCGCGCTGAAGCCCAGTCATTTTCCAAAAGAGCCGGACCGCATAGTTTCCCTCGGGCAGTATCTGGCGCGGAAGCGCCGAGAGCCTGAATCCGTGGCTCCAGCCCGGAGTCAACCAGGGCTGCCGGACTATCTTGTGCAACCAGAGCGCGCAGTAGCCTTGGATCGAAAACAGAATGCCCCGGGACAATCAGGAGAAGGGAAGTCTCGCTACGCTTGTCGGGCCAATTGTCTACAATTTGTTCGATCGTCACCGCTCCATCTGGTCGCGCGCGAAGGGTTACGTGCAGCTGTGCGCGAGCCCACGATGGGGCGGCCAATTCCTGTGCGATCGCTTTGGGTGTGCTCGAAAGAACTGTCGCGCGCTCAATTCCACAACGCTGAAGCGTGCGGAGCAGGCGCTCTAGTGTGGAGATGCCGCAAAGCTCGATTAGCGTGCCAGGCCCGTCGGCCAGAATAATGCATTCGCTAATCATCAGTTCTAAGATTGGATACAGGATCGGCTGGCAAGTAGAGCAACGGCTTAACGGCTCCGCAATAGCTACAATAAATTCGCCTTAGTGACTACATTGGCTACGCTCTCTATCTTGTGGCAACACGTAACGGTCCCATCTTAGCGAATGATGTGCGGCGGTCAGTCTCTGACGCTGCGCCAGGCATTTTTTCGCGTCTCCGTTACAGTCCATTCCTTGCGCAGTTAGTGATCATCCGCCGATGTAATCTGTCGTGCAGCTATTGCTCGGAATATGACAAGGTTAGCGATCCAATCGCGGCGGAAATCTTGGAGAAGCGCCTTCGAAAATTGAAAAGCTTGGGCACGTTCGGCATCTCTTTAACTGGTGGAGAGCCCACGTTGCACCCGCAACTCCCCAGCCTGATCCGCACGTGCCGGGAACTTGGTTTCTTTCGCACAGGTATGATCTCTAATGGCTTGTTGCTGCGGCCTGAGCTGATCGAAGCTCTCAATGAAGCGGGCCTTCAGGAAATGCAGATTTCTATTGATGGAGTCGAGGCTAATGACGCAACGCAGAAAGTTTTGGCCAATCTGAAGAAACGCCTTCAATGGCTCCGTGAGTATGCACGTTTTCGAGTTATCGTTAGTGGTGTTCTCGGCGCATGCCCTCCTCGAGAGGCTGAGGAGGTCCTCTCCTTTGCCAGGCAACTGGGTTTTATCCCACGGGTCCTCCTCCTTCATGACAGCAACGGCCAGCTCAAACCCAGTAATGGCGAAGTTAAAACGTTTGAAAAAATCGTCCGACAGCTGCCGAAAACTCTTGTGGACTTTTCCAATTATCGAAAGCGATTGGTCCGGCGGGGTTCTGCACCATTCAAGTGTCGTGCTGGAAGCCGATATCTTTACGTTGATGAATATGGAAAGGTCAATTGGTGTTC